>NZ_JBALSS010000025.1:45864-63421 GCF_036967045.1 Bacillus sp. JJ1609
TGTTCCAATAAGGGTCATTGGAACAATATAGGAGGTGAAAATAAACATTCCTTTCTTTTACTAAGAGTCTCTTTAAAAACTTGATGCCCCAAACTGGGGATTCTCCTAAGAGTAAAGTATGTAGAGGTCGAATTGTTATCCACATTCTATCCATTTATCTCATAAATTACGATGAATACTAGCTTGTTATAAGAAAAACCCGACAATTCCGTTTTTTCTTTCTTTATGGGGTTACCTAGCATGATTCTACAGGTTACAATATGATTGTCTAACCAATTTTTCATTGGAACGGAGGAAGATTCATGACTACAACAAAAACACACTCTCTGATAGAACAGACAGAAAAGTATGGCGCCAATAATTATCATCCGCTGCCAATCGTTATTTCCAAGGCAGAGGGTGTTTGGGTAGAGGATCCAGAAGGCAATAAATATATGGACATGCTAAGTGCTTACTCTGCAGTGAATCAGGGTCATCGACATCCAAAAATCATCCAGGCTCTTAAAGATCAGGCTGATCGTGTGACGCTAACGTCAAGAGCTTTCCATAATGACCAGCTTGGACCTTGGTATGAGAAAATATGCAAATTGACGAATAAAGAAATGGCCCTGCCTATGAACACAGGAGCAGAGGCTGTTGAAACAGCGATTAAAGCCGCGCGCCGCTGGGCATATGACGTAAAAGGCGTAGCTGATAATCAGGCAGAAATCATCGCCTGCATCGGCAACTTCCATGGCCGTACAATGACAGCGGTATCGCTTTCATCAGAGGCTGAGTATAAGCGAGGATTTGGACCTATGCTGCCTGGAATCAAATTGATTCCTTATGGGGATCTTGAAGCTTTGAAGCAGGCAATCACTCCAAACACTGCTGCATTTTTAATCGAACCAATTCAGGGAGAGGCAGGTATTGTCATCCCGCCAGAAGGCTTCATGAGTGCTGCACTTGATTTGTGTAAGGAAAAAAATGTGTTGTTTATTGCTGATGAAATCCAGGCTGGCCTTGCAAGATCAGGAAAAATGTTTGCATGTGAGTGGGAAGGCATCGAGCCTGATATGTATATCCTGGGTAAGGCACTAGGCGGAGGGGTATTCCCAATTTCCTGCGTTGTGGCAGACAATGATGTACTAGGTGTTTTCAATCCTGGTTCCCATGGTTCAACTTTCGGCGGCAATCCGATGGCTTGTGCGGTATCAATTGCTTCACTTGATGTACTGATCGACGAAAAGCTGGCTGAACGATCTCTTGAACTTGGAGAATATTTCATCAGCAAGCTTCGTGAAATCGATAACCCTATGATAAAAGATATCCGCGGACGGGGACTTTTCATCGGTGTAGAATTGACCGAGCCGGCACGTAAATACTGTGAGGATTTGAAAGAGGAAGGGTTGCTTTGCAAAGAAACACATGATACTGTCATTCGTTTTGCGCCTCCGCTCGTTATTAGCGAGGAAGATCTTGATTGGGCGATTGAGCGGATCAAGAAGGTATTATCATAATCAAATACACTAGAAAACCCGCCCATCGGCGGGTTTTTTTGTATTTATCTTGTGGCCCTTGGTTCTGCTGCTCTTTCTTCTTCTTCGCTTGGAGCGAAAAGAAGTCCAAGATTGATTAAACCTGCAAGTCCTACCAAGCCATAAACTATTCTGGCCAATGCTGAGTCCTGACCTCCGAAGATGGCTGCAACAAGATCAAATTGGAAGAATCCGACTAAGCCCCAGTTAATAGCACCAATAATCGTAAGAACCAATGCAATACGTTGAATACCACTCATGGATGTTCCTCCTTAAAATATTGATTCACATATAGGTTGATTCAGCAGGAAGATTATTATTCATCCCCACTGCACTTAACCATTACTCGTATAAAAAAAGCTGTAACATTTCACAGAACATTGGAGAACATTAAGAAGTGCAATATTTTTGCATTGCATACGAAAAAGGAACATAATTGGCGATAAGGAAGGTGATTTAAATGGATAATTTCACATTTTATAATCCAACTAAATTGATTTTTGGAAAAGACCAGCTGGCAGAACTGAAGAATGAAGTGCCTCAATATGGCAAAAAAGTTCTTCTTGTATATGGTGGCGGAAGTATAAAGAGAAACGGGCTTTATGATTCTGTCCTGAACTATTTAAAAGAAATTAGCGCAGAAGTATTTGAGCTTTCCGGTGTTGAGCCTAATCCGCGTATATCAACTGTCCGAAAGGGCGTTCAAATCTGCAAGGAAGAAGGAATTGAATTTCTGCTTGCGGTAGGCGGCGGAAGTGTCATCGACTGCACAAAAGCAATCGCTGCAGGTGCTAAATATGATGGCGATGCATGGGACCTTGTGACAAAGAAGGCGTTCGCATCCGAAGCACTTCCATTCGGAACTGTGTTGACTCTTGCTGCAACAGGTTCTGAAATGAATGCAGGTTCGGTTATCACGAATTGGGAAACGAATGAAAAATACGGCTGGGGCAGCCCGGTGACGTTCCCAAGATTCTCCATCCTGGACCCTGTGAATACATTTACTGTACCAAGAGACCAAACAATCTACGGAATCGTCGATATGATGTCTCACGTTTTCGAACACTATTTCCATTTGACTGAAAACACTGAGTTTCAGGACCGCATGTGTGAATCCCTGCTGCTGACTGTTATGGAAACAGCGCCAAAGCTTCTAGCAGATCTTGAAAACTACGAGCATCGCGCAACTATTTTATATGCAGGCACTATGGCATTGAACGGTATGCTATCAATGGGCTACCGCGGTGACTGGGCTACACATAACATCGAACATGCCGTTTCAGCGGTTTATGACATTCCACATGGAGGAGGACTTGCAATCCTGTTCCCGAATTGGATGAAGCACAACCTGAAGGTAAAACCAGAACGCTTCAAGAAAATGGCTGTCAGGGTCTTCAACGTTGATCCTGAAGGCAAGACAGATGAAGAGGCTGGCCTTGAAGGAATCGAAAAGCTGCGTGAATTCTGGTCAAGCATCGGTGCTCCGTCCCGACTTGCAGATTATGATATCGATGACAGCAAGATTGAAGTAATGGCAGATAAAGCAATGGTAAATGGAGAATTTGGCAATTTCACAAAATTGACCCACGAAGATGTGGTTGAAATTTATCGCAAGTCTTTGTAAAAGTCAAAAAGGACCCGGGCAAACCGGGTCCTTTTTCATTTTTTTAGGAAAATATACATAACAACACATCTCTAAAAAGGCTTGAAACACTTATATTATCCTTGTTCTCGGTTAAAAAATGTAACTAAAGAAAAAATTACCAATAAAATTTATAGGTCTAAATGTTTAACAAGATGGTTAACTGTGGTAATTCTCTAACTGTAAGACAATGGAGCTGAAGGGATATTTTACATAAATGGTCTTCACCATCCATGCTAATAGCAAACCAGCTGAAAAGCTGGGACGCAAAGCCAGGAGTCTAAGGCAGCCTAATTAGGCAGCTATGATCGTCCAGCCGCCATGGTATGAGAAATTTGTCCTGGCGGCTTTTATTGTCAAAAAAATCGCAGAATTTTATCGAAAGGGAGGAGAAATATCTAATTAAATAACTGAATATTCAGTCTTTTAAAAGTACAAGTATTCAAGATAAATAATTATGAAAAGGGGATTAAACATTTGAAAGCTATTAAACATGTATCCATTCTGTTATCCATCATGCTTTTGTTTTTCATTAGCCTGCCTGTAACTGGGACATTTGCAGCTGGCAATGCCGAAAATCAGGCTGTGAAAAATGGCAAAGAATCATCTCAGACTGATTCCGAAAAGAAAGAAGTAAAGAATAATCAAGCTCAAAAAGAAGCGTCAAAACCAAAGGTTCAAAATGAAAAAACAGCAAATTCAAATAACAACAATACTGAAAAAAGTTCAGCTGTAAAAAAAGAAGCTACACAGGTTCAGCAAGCGGATAATAAAGAAAAAACTGAAACGAAGGATGAAAATGCTAAAACAGTTGAGAGTGCATCAAATGAGAACGATACAAAAATGAAGGTAGAATCTGTATCGGAAAAAGTAGTGAATACAAATAAAAGTACGCAAATCCATTTGCACCTGAAGGATTGTGTAAACCCAACTGTAAGTGTCTTCGTTGAACTTAAAGGGGAATGGAAGGAAATGACCAATCCAGGAAGCTCCCCACTCTTTAAATTGCTGGATTCAGGAGAATTTGTAAAGGATGATGTAACGGCCTTTAAGCTTGTTTTTGAAGGTGGAGAAGAGTTAGTTGTTCCAGTTAGTGAAATTAAAGTGGGTGTCGAGGCAGAAGGAACGATCAACTATGGGCTGGAAAATTGTGACCTGGCCGAAAATGGGGAAACTGTACCGGATAAGGATGCAAATAAAAGTACTCAGATTCATTTGCATTTAAAGGACTGTACAAGCCCAGCTGCAACAGTATTTGTAGAGCTTAAAGGCGAGTGGAAGGAAATGACCAATCCAGGCAAATCACCACTCTTTAAATTGCTGGATGGCGGAGAATTTGTAAAAGAAGACATCACTGCTTTTAAAATTGTTTTTACCAGCGGCGGTGAGCTAGTTGTACCTGTAAGTGATCTTAAGGTTGGAGTCGAGGCAGAAGGAACGATTAACTACTGGCTTGAAAAATGTGATATGCCTCTGAAAAACACATTCAAGACATTAAGTTTAATGATCGATGACAGCAAGGGCAAAATCGACAGTGCTGCAGTAATTATGATGAATGGGAAACGCATTGAATTTAAGCTTGTGAATCATGTTTGGACGATCTATTTAACAAAAGAAGCGAAAGTGGAAATGCTAAGAGGACTCGAATTAACAAGCAATGGGCAAACAAAGGTCATCCCCTTAACCCAATTATCTGATGAAATGGTCCAGATTGAAGATGGCGTTCTAACCCTTCAAGTGAATTGGAGCATGCAAGGAGAGCTAGTAGGTGAAGAACATAATGAAGGTGCATTACCAGTTCCTGTGAAGAACTCTGGCTCAGGAAATACACCTGGAGTATCGAAGGATTCACAAGGTTGGGTTGGTGGCGATGTCCTTCCGCAAACTGGTGAAAGCAGCCGGGTGCTGTATTATATCCTTGGCTTCTTGATTGCAGCAGGTGGAGTTATGCTAAGGCTCAAGAATCCATTGAAGAATTAATTTGTGTAAAAACTTGAGAGGGGAAGACATTCCTCTCTTTATTTATATCTGAGGTGAAAATGGTGAAAAAGGTATTTTCGATAGTTTTAATCCTGACCGGGTTTACTATCTTCTTTTATCCAACGATGAAAGATTTATATACATCCTACAGCCAGAAACAAATTATTGACCAGTGGGAAAATCACTCCCTTGACGAAAATGATGCAGCAGAGAGCCTTGGCGAGCTGGAAGATGTGTTCAGCATCGAAACGAAGGCGGAAACTGTTGAATCAGCAAATCCTATTATTAATCAAGAAGAGAAAAAAACAGAAGAAAAACAAAAAATGGATCCAGGAATGGTTGGTGTTATTGAAATCGATAAAATTAATTTAAGGCTTCCTGTTCTGAACGGGGCTTCGATGGCTAACATGGATATTGGTGCTGGTCTGCTGGAAGGAACGGCACTCCCGGGAACTGAAGGAAATAGCGCGATTGCCGCCCATCGCAGCAGAGCCTATGGCAAAATGTTCAACCGTCTTGATGAAATCTCCACAGGGGATCTAGTGACGGTAAAAGACAAGGACCAAACCTATCAATATGAGGTTTACGAGACGTTAGTCGTCGAACCAAATGACGTATCTGTGCTCAGGGGCAGCAATGATGAAAAAACACTGACTCTTATTACCTGCACGCCGATTGATACGGCTACGCACAGGTTAATTATCAAAGCGAAAATGCCTTAATCTACATGTCCGGGTGACTTCCCGGACTATTGTTTTTTCAGGGGTTTAAAAACAATCAACAAGGAAAAAAATAACGAAGTCATGAAGTTTTAAAAAATATTTCACAATTGGACACGCTTACACAATAGTGTGATTCTTGATTCTTGGTGGAGCTTTCGTTAAAGTGGTAGAGAATACAATTAAATGGAGGATCAGACATGACACATGTTCGTTTTGATTACTCAAAGGCGCTAAGCTTTTTTGGTGAACACGAAGTTACATATTTAAGGGATTTTGTAAAAGTAGCCCATCATTCATTGCACGAAAAAACGGGTGCGGGCAGTGATTTTTTAGGCTGGATCGACCTGCCTGTGAACTATGATAAAGAAGAATTCTCACGCATTCAGAAGTCTGCTGAAAAAATCAAAAGCGATTCTGATGTATTGCTTGTTGTTGGTATCGGCGGCTCTTACTTAGGTGCACGTGCGGCACTTGAATTTTTGCAGCACAGCTTCTATAACGCTCTTTCAAAAGAAAAAAGGAAGACTCCGCAAATTATTTTTATCGGCAATAATATCAGCTCCAGCTATATGACAGACGTGATGGATCTTTTAGAAGGAAAAGACTTCTCTATCAATGTCATCTCCAAGTCTGGAACAACAACTGAGCCTGCGATTGCATTCCGTATTTTCCGTAAGCTTCTTGAAGAAAAATACGGTGTGGAAGAAGCTCGCAAACGGATCTACGCGACAACAGATAAAGCGCGTGGTGCATTGAAAACTCTTGCTGACGAAGAAGGCTATGAATCATTTGTGATTGCTGATGATGTCGGCGGACGTTATTCTGTATTGACTGCAGTAGGCTTGCTGCCAATCGCTGTCAGCGGTTCAGACATCGAAGCGATGATGAAGGGTGCAGCACAGGCAATGGACGACTTCAGCAAGTCTGAACTTGAAGAAAATGCTGCTTACCAGTACGCTGCAGTCCGCAACGCTCTTTACAATAAAGGCAAAACAATCGAAATGCTGATCAACTATGAGCCATCACTTCAGTACTTCTCTGAATGGTGGAAGCAGCTGTTCGGCGAAAGTGAAGGGAAGGATCAAAAGGGAATTTATCCTTCTTCAGCAAACTTCTCAACTGATCTTCACTCTCTTGGACAGTATGTGCAAGAAGGCCGACGCGACTTGTTTGAAACAATCATCAAGGTCGAAAAGCCTCGCCATGAAATGGTGATTGAAGAAGCTGAAAGCGATCTTGACGGTTTGAACTACCTTGCTGGCAAAACAGTTGATTTTGTAAATAACAAGGCATTTGAAGGTACAATGCTAGCTCATACTGACGGCGGCGTTCCAAACCTTGTCCTTACAATTCCACAGCTGGATGAGTACACATTTGGCTACCTTGTTTACTTCTTTGAAAAAGCTTGCGCAATGAGCGGCTACCTTCTGGGAGTAAATCCATTCGACCAGCCAGGTGTTGAAGCATACAAAGTAAATATGTTCGCATTGCTTGGCAAACCAGGCTTCGAGGAAAAGAAAGCAGAACTCGAAAAGCGCCTTTAATAATCATGAAAAGGAGTACCCCATTTGGAGGTACTCCTTTTTTTATGGTAATCAGCAGGTTTGTATAGCAGTTTCTTGCTATTCAAAATTTATGAATGTTGTATTTACTGCCAAGCAGCAAAAAATTTTCCCAAAGGCTTTTGTCTAAAATATTGTTGTTTATATGGAGTGTTTGAAATCAACTTATAAAAAGCAACACATTTTACGAAAACAGCCTTAGCAAAAAAAGTCTATTCAATAAACCATAATGAAATACTCCCTTTTGGTTAAAACTAACCTTAAAATGCACAGAAAGGCGGAACATCCAGTGATTGAAATTCCATCTGAACTTGAAGGCAAACACTTTGACCTTTTTAAACTGGAACAGATGCTTAAACCTCTTGGTTACACAATTGGCGGGAACTGGGATTATGACCATGGAGCCTTTGATTATAAAATTGATGACGAAGTCGGTTATCAATTCTTGAGGCTTCCGTTTAAAGCAATTGATGGCCAGCTTGACTCTAGAGGCTGTACGGTTCAATTGCAGCGGCCAATGCTTCTTTCACATAAGTACCAGCGAGGAATTGACGACCATGCCAATATTGGGAATGCGAGTGCTACATTCAACCAGTTCCAGGAACCTGTGGACAAGGATGCAAGCTTTCCAGAAAAATATATTGAAGTCGGGAAATCGCTTGTCCATGAAGTCGAATCTTCAATTTTGAACCACTAATTGGTGATTGTTAACAGCATGTCGTTTTGGTCAATTTTAATATGATTGTTGGGGTTGACAATGATGTCATCCCCTTTTTTAATTCCAAGCAAAATTACATTCTGGGCTAATAGCATCGTGCTTGCCTCGATGAAACTCTTGCCGATCGTTCTGCTTTCAGCCGGTAGATAGGAAAGGTGCTTGCCATTGAGTTCTCCAAGAAAATCAAGCAGTGAATTAACATGTCCTTCTGTATAGATGCTGTTTAAAATGACAGCACTAGTTAAAGAGTTAGTTTGAATCAGTTCATCTGCTCCCGCTCTGCGCGCATTATTGATCTGCTCGCTTGTCAATATTTCAGCGATACAGTAAATTTCAGGGTTGAGTCCTTTTATTGCTAGTAGAGTCAGCACAGTGTGCATGTCTGCGTGCAATTCATCCAGGTTCTGATCAGCAGTAATAATCACCTTTCTTGCTGTTTGAATCTTAGCCCTTAATAATGTATCGTCACTGTTAGCTCTGCCTTTAATAAAATGAACATTCTCTTCGCTGATAGGATTAGACTTTAATGATTCATCAATTAAAATAATCTGCACCTTGGATTCAGACATAGACCGAATAATTGACCGCGACCTTTCGTTCCAGCCAATAATGATGACATGGCCAGCCCCTTTGAAAATAACATTTCCTTTAAGATATTGGTTCTGTTTTGTAACGGTAGCGGCTGAAAGATGGATGAAATAAGATGACAAAAAGCCTGTCCCAACCAGCAACAGGAGTATGCCAGTAATACGCCCCAGAAAAGTCGATGGATAAAAATCCCCGTAGCCTACAGTTGATGCGGTAATGATTGCCCACCAAATCCCATCAAAAATAGTGGGGAAACTCTGTGGTTCAATGAGGTGGATGATTGCACCAAAAATAAAAATAATGAAAGCGGCAATCATTAAAAACCTTGTTAAAATCGGCAGACGAATGAAACGAATATACATCTGGTTCGTCAAGTTAACTCCCCCTAAAATCTTGATCTTCATATGTAAGAAAATATTCATTACTTTTCCCTTATTCACTAGTTCAAAAACAGCTTTGATGTGAAATAATGTATTACTATTTTCGGCCTAGCATCCGTTTTTAAAACGCTGCTTTACTTAAAATGTGCAGTAGCCCGTACCAATTCTTCCTTCTGACATATGATGTAAAGTAAAGGAGGGATAATGATATGTCGATAGGATCAAATTCATATGTTTGGCTTTTCCTGGCTGTTATTTTAGCAGGGTATGCGCTTTACAGAGTAGGGGCTCTAGCGTGGGTGGCATTTTTGGGCTTATCTTTTTTACAAATCGTAGGAATAGTTGTCATCGTTATTTTTGCATTCTTAATCATATTCATTGGAATTAAAGTCCTGTTAAGGGGCGGCTGGTTCTAATAATAGAAAAAGAACCTGCCTCATAATTAGCAGGTTCTTTCTCTTCTTTTAGTATCAAAGATTTTGTTAAGTTGTTCCTTTCAACCTCTGTGGTGCCACCCTGCCGTAAAAGATAATCCCGCTGGCAAGGAGGATAACTCCGAAGGTAAATGTTTTAAGATCCGAGGTACCTGCAATAATGACCCAGATGGAGTACAGAGTCGAAATCGCTGCAATCACTCCATCCACCACTCTTGATTTCATATTAGAATACGTTTCTCCAGTGAGTACAAGCTTTAATTGGAAAACAGAAGAGATAAAATAAGGGACTAAATAGGACAATGTTGCAATAAAAATAATAAAGTCAAATGCATTTGCAATGGAGTTTGAAATGGTCGAAAAAACAAATAGCTGACCCAAAATGTTCGTTACAATTAAAGAAAAAACCGGAAGTCCTTTTTTATTTTCCTTCAAGAATGATGGCAGGAAAAGACCTTGTCTGGCAGCCTGGTAGGGAACCTCGGCACTTAACCATACCCAGCCAATCGTAGAACCAAATAAGCTGATCAATCCAAGTATGGCTAGAATTTGACCTCCAATTGGTCCGAGGACAGTTTCAATCGCATCGATCAATGGCTTTTCAGATGCAATCAAAGATTTTTGGTCAAGCATCCCCATTACAAGCATGCTTATTCCAATGTAAATGACTAAGGCAATCAATAATCCGAGAACGGTTGCCCGTTTGACATCTACCGGACGTCTCGCCCTTGAAGCGAAAACTACAGCAGATTCCACCCCGATAAAAGCCCAGAGAGTGGTGATTGCGGCATTGTTGATTTGCCTATACAATCCGATTGAATTGCCAGCTTCGTCAAAACGGGGAGCAGAGAATGGCAGGATGTTTGCTTTTTGAAATGCAAACAAGCCTATAATGATAAATAGAAAGAAACCTATTACTTTTGCTGCGGTGGCTAAGAAATTTATTTTTCCAGCCTGTTCCATTCCACCTAAAATGATAAAATGAGTTCCCCATAAAAGAAGTGTACATACAATAAAGGTCATTAGATTTCCGGTTCTAATCACTGTGTTGCCAATTATGAAGAGTTCTGATTGGCTTGTTAAAATAGGGAAGAATGTAGACAGATAGCTCGCAAATGTTGTGATGATGGCAATATTTCCAGCTAAATTGCCAATCCAGTAGCCCCATGAAGCCATGAAGCCCGAAAGTGTTCCAGCATGTGATCTGGGACGGAATAATTCTTTTGCATAAATCTGAGGCCCGCCAGTCAGTTCAGGCTTTCTCAATGCCAGATTTCCAAATACCAGAGCAGTCATCAATACACCAAATCCAGTCAGCAGCCACCCCAATAAAACACCGAGCGGACTTGCTGCTTCAGATAGGGAACGAGGAATCATGAAAATTCCCGAGCCTACCATATTGCCTACAACAAGGGCAGTTAAAATCCAGACACCTAATTTATTCGATTGACCCATCACGATCTACTCCCTTACAGTTCTATTATGCTCAGATAAAAGGGTATATATAATCCATTGACTATAATGCTTAAATGAAAAGGGTATCTTTTATATTGTGCTTAAAACACACAAAAATAACACACCAAATTCAGGTGTGCTGTCGCTTTCAAATTAACTTAGGAGATAAGACCTTGAAGAGTATGAATCATATCTAAATATCTCTTTAATAAAATTGATCTATAAGGGCAGGTATTTTTAAAATGAATTCAGTGAAAATTTGGATGGAGCTTTTTGCTATGCCAAAATAAATCCAAAGTTTACGAACAGAACCTTGAAGAACTATAATGAAACAAGTCAGGTAAAAGATTGGAGTGGGTACTTAAGTGCAGGATTTTATATTAAATGTATTGGACTGGCTGTCTAGCTTGGGATACCTCGGGATTGCCCTGGGCTTGATGCTTGAAGTGATCCCAAGTGAAATCGTTCTTGGTTATGGGGGATACATGATTTCTCAAGGAACCATTGGTTTCGCCGGAGCAGTTATCGCAGGAACGATTGGGGGAACAATCGCCCAGCTGTTTTTATATTGGCTTGGATATTATGGCGGAAGGCCGGTGCTTGAAAAGTACGGCAAATACTTGCTGATTAATAAACACCATATCGATTTGTCCGAACAGTGGTTCAAAAAATATGGTCCTGGCGTGATCTTTTCTGCTAGATTTATTCCAGTAGTAAGACATGCGATTTCGATTCCAGCAGGAATTGCAAGAATGCCCTTTATCAAATTCACTTTATACACAATTGCCGCAATCATTCCATGGACTATTTTCTTTCTTTACCTTGGAATGGCCCTCGGCGAAAATTGGGCAGGCATAAAAGATGTGGCAAGGCCATATATCATTCCGGTAGCTGTGATCGCCGTGATCGCCGGAATGATCTATTTTATTTGGACGAAAAGAAAAAAACGATAAGAATCGAACTACTTTTTAAAGCTCAGGATCAGATCCTGGGCTGTTTTTTTTGTTTAAATGACTTTTTTTCAATTTCCAGTGAAATTCTTCATGAAGTTGAGCAAGTTTTTTGTACGTTGATTTAACTTTTTTCAGCTGAAAACGGTAATTCACCAGTTAGATTAATTAATTCACCAGTTGAGCCAAGTATTTCACCGATTGACTCAAATATTTCACCGGTTGACTCAAATATTTCACCGGTTGAGTAAATTTGGAAACCACAGCCATCTTCAACATAGCTTACGCAAAAAGATAATGAAGTGACGATATAATTTCTCCACCTCCTAATAAAAATTAGCAGAATAGCAAATGTTAAGAACAGGAAATGCAGTTCCAAACCGGCGGGGAGAAGATTCAATATGTTAATGGATATGCTTAAGCTGTTTAAAAAGCAGCAAAATAAAAAAACTCCCCCTGGAAAACAAGTGGAGGGAGAGCAATCAGAGCTTAAAGAAAAAGGATTGAGCGATGACCTCCAAGCAAATTTGACTATTTTAAAAAAGCTCTACAGCATACCTGATAACAAGGATGTAAAGCTAAGAGAGTTGTATCTAGAAGGCTTGAATAAACAGGCTGCGATTATGTTTATCAGCACAATTACAGATATAAAAAGTATTGAAGAACACATCCTTAAGCCGTTAACTGAAAATACATCTGGAAATAAGCAGGTAAAGGATATCGTATCGGTGCAAATGGTACATGATATCTTTTATTTCAAAGATGCAGTGAAAGATATTAATAAGGGGAATGCGATTCTTCTCATAGATGGGGAAGCCAAGGCTTATGTCATGGATTGTCCAGATTTCCAAAGCAGGGCGATCGAGAAGCCTGATAATGAAATCCTGATCAAGGGACCAAAGGAATCATTCATTGAAAAGGCAGTCACAAATATATCGCTGCTCAGGAAAAAAATCAGGAATGAGAACCTGATCGTTGAGGCTATTGAAATCTCCCAGCGCTCTCATAATGATGTATTTATTGTATACATACGCGGCCTGGCAAATGAAAAGCTTGTCAGCAACATCAAGAAAAGGCTGGGCAGACTGGATGTTAACTCGATTCAAAACCTGTCACTGCTTGAGGAATATATCGAGGAGCGCAGCTATTCTTTATTCCCGAGTATCCTCTCCAGTGAAAGGCCAGACCGAGCAACGTCTTTTTTGGAGGATGGCTATATCGTCCTATTAATGGATAATTCTCCAGACAGTTTAATATTGCCGGCCACCTTTTGGTCTTTTTTCCACAGCCCGGAAGATCACTATCTGCGGTTTGCATATGCCAATTTTACAAGGGCCTTAAGAATGGTAGCCATGTTCATAACGCTCTTTACATCTGCCATCTATGTGGCTATTACCACGTACCATGCCGAAATGATTCCACCTGACTTATTGCTCGCAATTGCTTCCTCCCGCGAGAAGGTACCATTTCCGGCAGTTATTGAGATCCTGATTATGGAAGCAGCATTTGAGCTGATTAGGGAGGCAGGACTTCGTGTACCAAGTCCGATCGGTCCGACCATTGGAATTGTAGGAGCACTCATTCTCGGACAGGCAGCGGTTCAAGCTAATATTATCAGCCCAATCGTGATTATTGTAGTCGCACTAGGCGGCCTCAGTTCTTTTGCCGTAAGCGATATAAGTTTGAATTTCGCAGTAAGGTTAATCCGTTTTATATTCATCTTGAGTGCAGCCATGCTCGGAATTTACGGGATGACAGCCACTTTTGTTGCCGGTTTATTCTATATGGTTTCGCTGAAGTCATTTGGTGTCCCTTATCTTGCACCGATGTCTCCAAGTTATAAATCTTCCAAGGATACTATTTTTCGCAAAATAATCAAAAATGAAAAATTAAGGCCGGGATTTTTGAAGCCAACTGATATGCAAAAAAAGAGCGATGAGGCGTAAATCATGAAGCAGAACAAGGGAAAAATTGGAATAAAGGAATATACTGCGATCATTCTTCTTACACTTGGTACCAAATTAAGTGATGATACCCCGGCCATTATTTATGAAAATGCAAAAAATGCTGGCTGGATCGCTACGCTTTTGATCGGCTTTGCATCATTGATTCCTGTATTCTTTTTAATTAAGGTTTTCTCAGCACATAAAGATAAAAACCTGCATGAGGTTATCATTCATCTATTTGGCAAATTCTTGGGTAACTTCATTTCAATTTTTCTATTATTAGGCGGCGTAGCAGCTTTGACCATTGACTCAGCTATGTATGTAGATATCATAGGAACGATGTATTTTACAAAGACACCATCAATAGTCATTTATGCGGTCTTGATGACTGTTTGTGCCTATGGAGCAAAACGTGGAATTGAACAAATTGGTGCAGTATCCTGGCTGTTATTGCCCTATCTAAAATTAACATTATTTGTTGCATTGATATTCACATTCAGAGAAGGAAATAAAGGATATTTATTCCCTCTTTGGGGTGAGGGGAAGCTTGGAATCCTGAAAGCTTCTGCTAAAAATGTATCTATTTTCGCAGACTTTTTCTTTTTGGGGCTTATCGCACCGCTGGTCACTACATTTAAGGATTTTAAAAAAGGAACGCTTATTGCGCTTCTAGTTGTAACCATCGAAATCAGCTTAGCATTAGTGGCGTTTATTATGTTATTTGATTACACTACTGCAGAAATGCTTAGCTATCCATTCCATGAAACGATTCGGTACATCCGGATTGGTTTCTTGGCTAATGTTGAGACTTTATTTTTTCCATTTTGGCTTGTTGCTACTTTTATAAGGTTTTCATTCTACCTTTATTTAAGTGCTATTTTGCTCGGGGGAATTCTAAAAATAAAAGAATTTGAATATTTAATTCCTCTTCTCACAGCCATTATTGTTTTAATTGGCTACGCACCTGAAAGCCCTTCGATTGTTCTCTATACGCTGAGACAAAATAACTTATTGTTGCTTAGTCCTGCCTTTATGGTCTTGCCTCCGCTTATGTGGCTTATAGCAAAAATACGGGGAGATTTTAAGAATGAAAATGTTAAAGAATTCGGTTAAGCTCCTAATTATTTGCGTGCTAATCACTATTCTTGCTGGCTGTTGGGACCAAAAGGAATTAGACCAGAAGGCATATGTTATAGGGATCGGGCTTGATAAAGTAGAGCAAGAAGGCAAGGTAAAGGTGACTTACTTAATTGCGAATCCTGAAGTGGGATCCCAGCAATCAGGCGGGGGCACTAATGAACCAACCAAGGAGATCGTTTCATTGATTGCAGACGATTTCATATCATCCAGGAATACGGCCAATGCAATCGTTGCAAGAGAGATTTCATATGACTTGCTGCAAGTGATCATTGTATCGGAGGACTTTGCAGAAAATCCAAATTTTATAAGATGGATATATGGTGCAGCGAAGGACCGGGAAATTAAAAGAAGTGCAAAGTTAATCGTTTCAAAGGAGAAGGCGGAAAAATTTATATTAACGAACGAACCAAAGATTGAAAGCCGTCCGCATAAATTTTATGAATTAATGATTGAAAGAGGACAGGAAACAGGAATGATTCCTGACACAGATCTTAATAGTTTTTATAGTATTACAGAGAGTGATGCAGATCTATTTCTCGCCATTTATGCGACAACGGAAAAAGAGGAATCGCAAATGAAGATGTCTGAGGATGATCTAATGGCCGGGGAGGTTCATGCAGGTGGTACAACCAGTAATGCCCAATTCATCGGCTCAGCTGTCTTTAAAGAAGGCATCATGATAGGTAAAATTACCGGAGAGGAAACGAGAATTTCAAGTTTATTGGACAATACATGGGATACGGAAGATATCATGACAAATTTTCAAGATCCCTTCAATGAAACATATCGAATTTCAGTGAGAATTTCCCAGAAAAGAAAAAATAGTTACACCTTTAAAAATAAATATGGCAGACCTGAAATTGTAATTCAGGTGCCATTATTCATAGAAATTTTAAGTGATCCCAGTATGGTCAATTATGCCAAGAATAAAGGAAAAGTGATGGAATTACAGAGTTTTATCACGAAGCGAATTGAAAGTAAGATGAGTGAATATATTACCCGGACTCAGGAAGAATTCAAAGGCGAAACCTTCCATTTATCTGTTCCAATCAGGAGGGAGTTTGGATCACTTCCGGAATTCCGGGATTTTGATTGGATGAAATCCTATCCAGAAGCTGTTGTTAAAGTGAAAGTGGATGTCCGTTTTGGCGAATTTGGCCGGCAGACCAAACTTCCTAAGCTTAAAGAAGTGAGGGATTAAAATGATCTTTCTCATTTGGGGATGTATCACTCTGATTTGTTTTTATTCCATTTTGTTTGCGGTGACATTGTGGAAACAAAAAAATAAGCCAGGGTCTATTGTTGTGATCATGCTATCAATCGGATGTCTCGTACTGCCTTATTTTACGTATATAAAATAATATTTCAACCAGGAAGGGTTACTGATTATCCCCATCCTGGTTTTTTTAATCGTATTTTTAAAAATTTCTAACATTGTGATAATATAAAGATAATTAATTTTTATTAAATGGGGTGTAGGTATGAGCCTGGTTGGATATAACTTCGGAGAAATTCTTAAATCATTAAGAGTTTATAAAGGATATACATTACCTGAATTAGCTGAGGGCATTTGTTCTGAAGAGGATATGGTTCAATTTGAAAAAGAAGAGAAATATCCAACGATTGACCAACTCTATAAAATTGCACTAAAACTCAATGTGGATCTTAACCACTTTTTTGACATCGCTTCCACTGATACATATAACAATGCATACGCGGTGATGCAATTAATTAATAAATATAAAAGAGAGCGGGATTATGCAGCTATCAATGAAATCCTTAAAAAGGAGAAAGATAACCCGTTGTTCAAGCATACCTCATTCCGGCAATTTTTAATGTGGCATGAGGGTATCTGCACCAATTATCTTGAGGAAGACAAAAATAAATCAGTGGCTATACTGTACGAAGCTTTAACTTTAACGAATCCAGAGAAAAAAAACCTTACGGAGCGTGAAATTGAAATCCTGACCAGTATCGCCATCGTAGAAAAAGATAATGGCAATCTTGATCAAGCGGTTGAAGTTTTCCAGGAAGCACTCCATAATTTAACAGAGCTTCCACAAGTACTTGATTCAAGTATCTGGCTGAAAATTCTTTACGGACTGGCTCAAGCATTATCAAAGCTAGAGAAATATGAGGATTCACTGATCTATTGCAGCAAAGGGATGGATAATTGTATATATGAAGAAAATATGTATTTATTTGGTGAATTCCATTACCAAACAGGCATGAATTACATAAAATTGGGTAAATTATCAGAGGGAAAAGAAAATCTTGAAAAAGCCATTACGATTTTCAGACTTCAGCAAAATGAGAAGTTTGCTAGTTTAGTAATAACGGAAATGGAAAAATTACTAAAATACTGCTAAACGGTTTTAAGTTTAACAACTTAAACAAATACTCATCAGAGAAAAGGAGGATTAAAAATGAAAAAAGCTATCTTGGTTTCGGTGATTGCAGCAAGCTTTCTTGGAGGCTTTGGCGTGAGTTCCATCTACATTGCGGACCTTCCGTCACAGCATT
>NZ_JBALSS010000025.1:63543-70829 GCF_036967045.1 Bacillus sp. JJ1609
ACGGTACGTATGTAGCCGATCTTCCATCACAGCATTCATCGGATGATACAAATGTAGCTGATCTGCCATCACAGTACTCATCGGAAGATACGTATGTAGCCGACCTGCCGTCGCAGCATTCAGCGGACGGCACAAATGTAGCAGACCTTCCGTCGCAGCATTCAGCGGACGGCACATATGTAGCCGATTTGCCATCGCAGCATTCAGCCGGTGGTTCCCAAATAGCAGATCTTCCTTCACGGCATATGGTTGGAGACAACTTAGCTTAATAACTGATGAGACAGCCAGTTCCTTTTTCGGACGGGCTGTTTTCTTTTTTTTCGCAAAAATAAGATTGATGTATGCAAAGGGATTCCGTCTTAAGAAAGCACTAAGGGCCTAGCCGAGTTTCTTCTACCCAAGCTTGTTCCATACTTTCTGCAAACTTTTGGTCTATAATTGTTCTATAGGCAGAGAAGAAAAGGCTCTGGAATGTACCAGAACCTCTTTTTGTTTGTGGTTTTCATTTAAAATTAACCTTGGAAATGTACATTAATCAACTATGTCCATGTGACCGCCATTCATCATTTGAAAATTTTTGCTAGGCATTGCGCCATTTGTTCCGTGGCAATCATTGTACATTTGCTTTAATTCTTCATTTGATAGATCCGGGTGCATTTTTTCCATCAGTGGTTTCATCTGTCCAAAATTGAAAGTGCCTTTGCCTTCATTTGTTTCCTCTGCGAATACTGAAGTGCTTGCCCCAAGAATAAGTGCTGCACTTATGAGGATCAGTACTATTGGTTTCACGATTGACCAGCTCCTTTCAGGTATATCTTTATTTTAAAGAGGCATTTTGCAAAAACTTAGCAGAAGCTGTGACAAAGTATTGAAATCATTAAAAGGTTAAACAATGAGTACCGGAGGAAAAAGTATGGTGTTGTTTGAATACCTGGCAGGTCTGCCAATTTGGCTCGCAATTTTGATTAGCCTATTGGTAAGTGTGTTTATTTCTATTGCTGGTATCGTACCGAGTACATTTGTGACAGCAGCCAATATCGTGTACTTCGGTTTCGCAGGTGGACTAGCCGTTTCAATCATTGGGGAGGCTGTTGGTGCGATCATCAGTTTCTTTCTTTATAGGAAAGGCATAAAAAAACTCGGGGAGAAATTTAACGGTGGTACGCACACCATAAAGCTATTGGAAAAACTGAAGAATACAGGGGGAAGGGAGGCATTCATTCTCGTTTTGCTGCTGAGGATCTTTCCCTTCGCTCCGTCAGGGCTTATTACTTTGGCTGCCTCAATCAGCAAGATGGATGCGGCAGCATTTATGGTTTCAAGCACCATCGGTAAAATCCCGGCTCTCCTGATTGAATCCTATTCTGTACATACTGTACTTAGCTGGAAAATGGAGTATCAGCTTGCAGCAGCTTTCTTTGCTGTTGGAGTAGGTATTTGCTACTATTATTGGACAACTAAGAGAAAAAACGGAGGAAATAATAATGAAAATAAATAAAAAAAGCTTTATGATCACACTTGTGGCAGCAATGCTTGTGTTTACTGGCTGCTCTAATGAAAAGGAAGAAACAAAGCAAGCCCCATCAGAAGAAAATCAACAGGATAAGGCTAACGAAGAAAAGCAGGCGGATCAGTCGAATGATAAACAACAGCAAAATGCAGGAACTGATTTTATCGTAAAAGCAGAGCCTCAGACAATTGAGCATATGCATGGAATCGGATATCCGGGCAACGATGAAGGACTCTATGTGGCATCACATAATGGAATCAAGATTTATAAAGACGGCCAATGGTTTGAAACGGCTGCAGAAAAACATGACTATATGGGCTTCCAGGCCGTAAAGGATGGGTTTTACTCAAGCGGCCATCCGGAAGAAGGATCCTCATTGAAAAATCCTCTAGGTCTTGTTAAAAGCACTGATTTTGGCAAATCACTTGAAAGAGCAGCTTTCTATGGAGAAAGTGACTTTCACTTCCTGTCGGCAAGCTACCAGGATCATGCGTTATATATCATTAATGAACAGCCTAATTCCGAACTGGATGCAGGTGTTTATGTATCAAAGGATAATGCTAAGAGCTGGGAGCAAGTTGCCTTGAAGGGATTTGAAGCAAATACGCTCGGCATGATTGCTGTTCATCCTGACAAAGGTGAAACTTTTGCAATGGCCACTAAGGAAGGTGTTTTTGTTTCAGAGGATTCAGGAAAGACTGTGAAGGAAAATGGCGATTATCAAATGGTGACCGGTGGTGCATTCTCCAAGGAATCCCTGTACATTTCCCCAGTTGAAGATCAGAAAATTAAGCTTATGAAGCTTGACGATGGTATAGAAGGAGTAGAACTGCCAATCCCAACCTTGGCTTATGATAATCCAATTACTTATATTGCTGCAGACTATGAGGAGGAAGGGAGAATCGCCTTCATTACGATCCTGAATGATTTATATGAATCGACTGACGGCGGACAGACTTGGAAGCAGTTACTCGTCAATGGGAAAATTAAATAGACAGAAATAAAAATGCCACAACTTAATCCGCTGTGGCATTTTTATTTAATTATTTCTCCTCTTTTCCAAGCACGCGGTTCACACGTTTGCGGAGCATGGCCATCCCGCTTCCGCCAGCCTGGAAGTGGCGAAGTTTACCTTCTGCATCAAATACATAATAAGCAGGAACATATTTATTTTCAAAGGCCTCTGTGAGTTTATGCTCGCCATCAATGAAGGTTGGCTGGGAAATATCATGGCCCATTGCCATTGCTTCAATCACTGCAACATCAAGATCATTTTCCGAGCGAGGCATATGAACCGCCAAGATGTTCAATTCATCCTCATATTCATCACGGAACTCATTCACTTCCGGCATTGCTTCCTTACAAAGGCCACAGCTGACGGACCAGAAATGGATCAAAGTAGGTTTCCCTAAAAGTTCTTCTTTTGTTACTTCACCGTTTAACCAGCCAGTAGCGCCAGTTAATTCCGGCATTTCATCTCTTAATTTCATCACAGAATCCTCCCCTGAACATTGTCTATTATGTAAATATATTATCATTAAAATTATTTAAAAATCAATATTTAATTATAATTATTATTATATATAAATGATTATCAATTATTATCTTTTAACGAATCCTTATTATATAGAAAAGAAAAGCGAGCTTTTAGAGCATAAAAAAATAGTCCAATTTAGCATGTATGTTTTTTAAAAAAATTCAGGAGTATTTTTTACCGTATAAGGTATATATAAAGGGGATTATTTTTCAGTATGGATTCCATCTGACCATAAATACTATTGAGTAGGAAGGGAGATTACTATGTCAATTTCTGCAGAAAAAGTACTGGACGCAAAAGGGCTGGCATGCCCGATGCCAATCGTGAGAACGAAGAAAATGATGAATGAATTGGAGCCTGGACAAGTGATAGAGGTGCAGGCAACTGATAAAGGATCAACGACAGATTTAAAAGCATGGTCAGAGAGTACAGGCTTGTGGACGATCAGTATTTATTAACCGGGAACCTCTTGTTCATCGACTCAATCGGACGTCCTGACCTTGCCGGCTTGGCGCAGGACTGGGTAGGCGACCTGAGACAGACTTTATATAACCGCTATAAAGAGCTGGCAGATGAATTGCTTGTTCTCCCGGCTCATTATATGGGTATCAATGAAATGAACGATGACGGCAGTATATCTGAAAAGCTTGGGGTCCTGTATGCACAAAATCACGGCTTGCAGATAGAGAGCGAAGAAACGTTCAGAAAAACGGTTACCGAAAACCTTCCGCCGCAGCCTAACTCCTATCAGGAAATCAGGCAGACGAATATGGGGAAAATCAGCCCGGATATCGAAGAACAGCGTGAGATGGAAATCGGTCCTAATCGCTGTGCAGTTCGTTAATAAAATGAAAACAGAAGGGGATACCATTTTAGGTACTCCTTTCGATTATTAAATTGGCTAAGGCTTTTTTCGCAAGCTTCATGCTTCTCAGACTTTGCCAGGAAATTTACGAAAACAGCCTTATAATAATTGGAGGAGTTACAATGAAAAAGTTGACAATCATCCAGCAGAATGATATTCATGGCAGCCTAGATCTTCATCATGAATTATTTTGGCAGGGGAATACGCCTGAATTGAAACAAACAGGCGGTTTACCCCGCCTTGCAAAATATGTAAAGGATTTAAAGTCGCAAAACGATAATGTCCTCTTCCTTGATGGCGGGGATTTATTTCACGGAACCTTACCACTTGTTTCAACAAAAGGTGAGGCGCTTTTGCCTGCTCTGGAAAAAATGCAGCTAGACGCCTGGGTTCCGGGGAACTGGGATTTCGCTTACGGGAAGGAACAATTGGAATTGTTGGCAAACAGTTTGCCCTTCCCGACACTTGCTTGCAATGTAACGAGTGAGGACCCCGCTGATACGTTTTTAAAACCATTTACAATCAAAGAGGTACAGGGAATAAAAGTTGGAATAATCGGACTTACGTATCCATATGTAGATGAAACCATGCCTGATAGCTTCTCTAAAGGACTCGTTTTTTCTAAGGGTGTAGATGAGACCCGTAAGTGTGTGACAGAGCTTAAAGGTCAGGTAGATTTAGTGTTGCTGCTAAGTCATATGGGACTTCCTCTTGATGTAGAACTTGCTACTCTCGTAGATGGGATTGATATCATTTTATCAGGGCATAGTCATGACAGGATTGAGCAGCCAATTACGGTAAATGGAACCGTCGTTGTCCAGGCAGGGTCTAGTTCATCCTTCCTTGGTAAACTTGATGTCACCCTGGAAAACGGAAAAATGGAAGACTACCAATACGAACTAGTCGCAATGGATGAACGGTTCCCGGACGATGAGGAAATGGCGGGGATCATTGCAGATATTTTAGAGCCTTATCAACAGGAACGGACAAACGTTGTCGGTAAAACAGATTCAATTTTACACCGGATGACCTTGAATGAAGCCCCGATGGATAAACTGATTACCGATGCCTATCTGAATGCATTTGATACCGATCTGGCCTTTTCACATGGCTGGCGATATGGAACGCCGGTGCCATCTGGTGACATTACGGAATACGATCTACACACAATCATTCCGACTAATCCTGAACTGTTTACGATGGAGATGACAGGGGAGCGCCTTGTTAAGGCTCTTGAGAAGAATCTTGAAATGGTATTCTCCAGGGATCCGTTCAAACAAAAAGGCGGTTATATCTTGAGGTCATCAGGATTGTTCATGGCCTTTAAACCATATAACCCTGAAGGGAACAGAATCCAAAAGCTGCTGATTGGCGGCGAGGAAATCGACATGGGCAAAAATTACAAGATAGCCGGAGGCGGAAGGCAGCTGTTTAAGGGAGCAGAGGCTGATAAAACCTATCACGGTGTCCATGCTATTGAGGTCATTAAGCAGTTCTTAAAGGAAAAGGGGACTTTTACAGCCGATGAACAACCGAAAATCCTAAGTATATAATGATAGTTTTTTTAAGGGTCAAAGAAAGCAACATACTCTATCGGGCAATTTAATAGGTAATAATCAGCTAAATCCCTATGAGATTTGGCTGATTATTATATCGGGTCTTTAAAAAAAGAAGTCGCGGCTTAACCGCGACTTGTTTCTATTTCAATCCAGTTAAATCCTTCATCATATTCTCATCCATTGGACCGACGATTTTCTTAGTGATCACACCGTTTTCATCGAGAATATAACTTGTTGGGATTGTGAATGCCTGGTAGGTTGTTCCGGCCACGCCTTCCTCATCAAGAGGAATCGTGAAGGTCAAACCATATTCTTTAACAAACTTTTGGACTTCATCGACGCCTTTATCCATATTTGTCAGGTTAACAGCGAGGATTTCCACGCCTTTATCCTTGTTTTCTTCATAAAATTTTTGCATGTGCGGCATTTCGGCTTTACATGGAGGACACCATGTTGCCCAGAAATTCAGGATGACTTTTTTGCCGCGATAGTCTGAAAGCTTAACTGATTTACCATCAAGAGTAGTCAGTTCGAAATCAGGAGCTTCAGCCCCTTCACGTAACGCAGAAAGCTTAGCACCAGGTATGTCATCAGTTTCAACTGTTTCTTCCGTTTGATCTGTCGTTTTCTTTTCACTCTCAGTCAAATTAGGCTTCCAAATATTCACAATCAGAATGACAGCCGCAAGAGCTAGAATGGCAAAAGATAATAGGTTTTTGTTCAAGACTGTAGCTCCTCCTTATTTACTCGCTGAAAAATCAGCAAGAAGATTCCAAGCACAATGATTAACATATTTTCTGCAGAGAGTAATTCTGAAAATAAGCTCAGGATTAGCACTTCTAGCATTAGGAACAAAATTGCATATTGCTGGTTCAGTTTAGCCATCTTAAAAAAATACAAAATAAAGCCTAACAGAAAAGCAGCCTGGACTGCTGCCGCCAGGGTATTCTGGGAAAAGGCAAACAAGACAGTCTCGTATAGAAGGAAAAAAATAAAGTATGCAGGAAGAAATTCGTTCCTGTTGATTCCACTGTCCTTTTTCCGCGCTAAAAAAAATAAATAAAGTGCGATACCGGCAAAGGCAAGGATCTGTCCATTTGTACCGCCATTGAAGTAGAGCAGGGATAGCGGGGTATCAATGAACATTTTAAAATTAAAGAGCGCGTAGCTAAGCTTTGAAATAGCAATATAAATAAAGAAGCTATTCCAATACCAGTCGCCAATGCTTTTCTTTTCCTTAAGCCAGTATACCATGGCTCCGATAAAAATCGCGGCAAAAGCTGCAAGCAAATCTACTGGCAGCGTAAATCTGCCGACCGTTATATAATTCAAGCAACATCACCTTTTTTGGGCTGGTCTGGCGTAAACTCAATCTTGTACTGTACATCAATGCTGCCGATTACCGATTGAATCATGCCGCAATTTTTCAATACGAGAATGCCAAGTTTTTCAGCCTGGTCCGCCTTTTCTTTTTGATCCGTTTGGACACTCACATTGAATGTCAGCTGTTCAATCCGATTAGCTTCATCTGGATTCCTTACAGCAGAAACATTTACGTCAATTCTCTTATAGTCTATTCTTTTCTTTGTTAAAATATTTGCAAGCAGGGAAGTGCTGCAGCCCACTAGTGATGAAACAAATAGCTCAAAAGGGCGGTATCCCAGTTCGCTATTTGGCGATACCGGAAGGAACCCGTATTCAAGCTGCCCAATAATTTTATCATTATAATAAGTAAATTCCATTGATCTCGCTCCCTTTTTTAAGGCTTTTTCGTGAACGATGTTGCTTTTAAACTTTAGCTCTGTTAAACAAGGC
>NZ_JBALSS010000025.1:71035-73880 GCF_036967045.1 Bacillus sp. JJ1609
CACTACAATCAACAGGGTAGTTTACCGGAAATAGTATGTCTATATATAAAGCAACATTCATACGAGAACGACCTTTTTAAAATAGTATGAAACTGTTTTGTTAAGAATTGATTAAGAAGCGTGATGGATTGGAATGCTTATCCAAAATGAATGATCATGCCCATTTGTTTTAATGCCTATTTTGCCGTTATGGGCCTCGATGATGCTCCGGGCAATCGCCAGCCCTAAACCTGCACCGTCAGCTTTGGTGCTTCGGGATTCTTCGAGACGGTAAAATCGCTCAAAAATAAGCTCCTTTTTTTCCGGATCGATGGAATAACCCTCATGGGAAAAAGTAAGGGTGTAAAGATTTCCTTCAAGTTTTGCTTCAACGGATAAGTACCGGCCTAAATCATAATCGATAATATTTTGCAGAAGATTGGATATCACTTGTTTTAGTCCATCTTTATGGCCAAATACGAGAGAAGGCTTTATCTCAAGATTAACCGAATCAAACTGGCGGTCTATTTTGAGCTTGAAGGCGGCAATCGATTCTGTCACGACCTCGTCTATTTTCACAGCTTCAAACTGTTTTTCCAAAAAATAAACCTCTTGATTCCAGGCATCAAGTTCCGATATTAAATCGACAATTCGGGTAATCCGTCGAGATTCCTCCAGCAGCGAGCCAAACAAATCACGGTCGCCGGTCAACACACCGCTATGAAGTGCTTCTAAATACCCATTAACATTGGTAAGCGGGGTTCTTAATTCATGAGCTATATCCCGCAGCATTTCTTCCCGCCTCGTTTGGATGACAGACAGTGATTCCGACATGGCATTGAAGTTTGTTAGCAATTCTCCTAATTCACCGCTGGCAGAGAGCTCGATTTGATGAGGTATTTTTCCTTCCTTTATTTGATTGGCTGCTGCAGCCATTTTTTTAACTGGCTTAACAATGCGTCTTACGGAAAAATAATGGACAAGTCCTGCTCCAATAAAGGCGATGATACTGACCTTTATGAGGAAGGAATCTAAGGTATCCACCAGCTGGGCTCCGGTGATTTGCTCATGGTTCACAAGGAAGCAGGCATAATCCTTTACGGAGATTCCTGCCAGCATGATGACAAGCAGAATGACAACGCTGTTCACAGCAACAAGCTTTGATAATAATAGATTGCCTATGCTTTTAATTCGCCGCAAACCTATACCCCATTCCTCTCACAGTTTGAATATAATCCTTTGGCGTCTTTTCTTTGATTTTTTCACGGAGATTCTTAATATGGACATCAATCGTCCGTTCGGTCACTGCCTTTTCATTGTTTTCATAGATGGAGTCTAGAATTTGCGTCCGTGAAAGAATCTGGCCAGGGTGCTGCATGAACATATGGAGGAGCCTGAATTCAAAATTGGTTAAGTCAAGGAGTTCTCCATCGATCCTTGCTTCACCTTTTGCAGGCTTGATTGTAAGCCCTGTAAAAGTCAGCTTTCCACATCTGCTGGCAGTCCTTCTAAGAACGGCCTCGATACGGACCATCAGTTCAGCAGGACTAAAGGGTTTGACCACATAGTCATCGGCACCCAGCTTGAAACCTTCAATCCTGCTTTTTTCCGAAGCCTTAGCAGTCAGCATGATCACAGGCATCATGCTTTCAAGATCATTCCTTAGCCAGGTGCAGATTTCTTCACCACTCTTCCCAGGAAGCATGAGGTCAAGGATTAGGATGCATGGGTCATATTTTTCAAT
The DNA here is from genome assembly GCF_036967045.1 of Bacillus sp. JJ1609. Taxonomy (NCBI): domain Bacteria; kingdom Bacillati; phylum Bacillota; class Bacilli; order Caryophanales; family Bacillaceae; genus Bacillus; species Bacillus sp. JJ1609. Next base: position 72,759 of record NZ_JBALSS010000025.1, read on the forward strand.
CATTTCCATTGCGTTAATTCCATTGTCAGCTTCAAGGACCTCATAACCTTCATTTGTTAAGTAAATCTTCACAAGCGTCCTGATTTTCGGATCATCCTCGACAACTAATACGCTTTTGCCAATCAAATCTTTATTCACAATGAATGTCACCCCTTCGGACAGCCCTCAGATAAGATTAAAATTGAAATATACTATAAGCAGAAAGCCACGCGCTAATTTTTTGCATCTGCCCCGAAAGTACAAGGAACCCCATGCCAACCATGATCATGCCGTTTACAAATGCCAATTTAGCAAGATACTTGTTGATTTTCTTGATTGCTTTTAAAGAATAAGAAATAACGAACGAGATGACCAGGAAGGGCACAGCCATTCCAAGAGAGTAAGAAGTCAGCAAATACATGCCTTGATATAATGTATCTGAAGAACTTGCAAGCAGCAGAATGGATGAAAGTGCAAGTCCTACACACGGTGACCATCCACTTGCAAAGGCCATGCCAAGAAATACGGAACTGAAGACACCTTTCGATTTTGTTTCAGAATGCACCTTTTTTTCCATCATTAAAAATTTAATATTCAATAATCCAGCCATCTGTAAGCCGAAGATGATGATCAATAATCCGGCTGCTTGCATAACGATTGTTCTATAGTTTGCGAACACCTGGCCGAGAAATGACGCAGATGCGCCCATGACAATAAAAATCAAACTAAAGCCAATGATGAAGCCGAAAGAACGGGTGAAAAGTGTGGCTCGGTCAACCGCAACCTTTGAACCCTCAATCTTGCCACCGGTTAAATGCGTTATGTAAGCAGGAAGCAGGGGAAAGACACATGGCGAGAAAAAAGATAAAATTCCTGCCGTAAAAGCAAAAAATAATCCTATTTCATTCATTATTAAATCACTCCTTTTCTTTATCTCTATATTGTGCAGGTTTTGTTAAGGGTTAATTAAGAGATACAATCTAATTATTTAATTATACCCATATTGGTATATAATTTGAAATGATGTATAATGATTTCTATCAATTAGTTTAACATGATTTAGGGTTTGAATCTTTTGAAGGATAGTATGGTTTATTAAAGGTTTCAGTAGGGTCTAATAAAAAAATGGCTCTGTTAAACAAG
>NZ_JBALSS010000025.1:73974-78001 GCF_036967045.1 Bacillus sp. JJ1609
CAGGTTTTAAAAACAACATTGGGCTTTAACAGAGCCAAAAAAATAAAAACCCAGGAAAGTCTCCTAGGTTTTACATTCATTTTACAGGCGTTAAACCCTGTATGGTATAATGTTTTATTAGTGATTTAAATTTTTCTTGATCCCGAAATAGGTGAACAGGGAAACAGTGGACAAAATGGCCAATGAGGCGATTTCAAATTTAACATCGCGGTATGTGATTGAATTGTCCTTTGTAAAGTACATCAACCCGAAAATAAATACAGACAATACTAAGACGGTGACGATGATATCTGCTTTTTTCATTTTATTCCCTCCAATTCTTTAGTAGTAAAGGGGTGCGATCATATTGAACTTGGAACATTTAAAGACCTTCATTGCTGCTGCTAAATATGAGAGCTTCTCCCAGGCAGGCAAGATGTTAAATTTGTCTCAGCCAGCTGTCAGCCATCAAATCAGCCAACTAGAGGCTTACTATAATAAACCATTGTTTATCCGGGCGAAACGCAAAATCACGTTGTCTGAGGCCGGAAAAACTTTATATGAATATGGCCAGCAGCTGCTTGCCTTGAATGACAAAATGGAAAGCCTTTTAGCCGCAGGTGATTTGAGCCAAACCATTAAGATTGGCTGCAGCAATACAATCGGAGAATGCTTGATTTCAAAAATGATCCAGGATTTCATAAAATTGAATCCTGACATATCGAGCAGCCAAATCCAAATCACGATCGGGACTTCAGTCCATATTACCGATTTGCTGTATGCGGCTGAAATTGATCTTGCCCTTGTCGAGGGCCAAGCTGGCCGCTATAATTTTGTATCACATGAATTCTACGATGACATGCTTGTTCTTGGTGTTTCTCCTCAGCTTAGAATCAATCCAGAAAATCAGCTGCCTGAAAAGCTTGCAGAAATGACCTGGCTGATCCGTGAGCCTGGCTGTGCCATGAGGCAAGCAACCCTTGATTTATGGAAAGGTCTGAATATAGAGCCGAAATCCGTCCTCATCTATAACAGCAATACTTTGATCAAGGAAGGCGTGAAAAATGGATTAGGTGTTTCGGTATTTTCAAAACTGGCTATTTGCCCTGAGATTCAAGCAAGGCAGCTAATTGTCAGCCGTTTTAAAGACAGAGACCGTTTCCGGCCATTTTACCTGCTACGGAAAGAAAACCAATTTAAGTCCGATCTTCATAAGAGATTATGGAACTATATAACTGACTTAGATGAAAATCCTAATGCCTCATGTTAAGAAGCATTAGGAATTTTCGTTGTTTTACTCTGTGTCTGTCTTTCCATTCATTTCAATCTCTAGTTCAGTTTTAATTTTAAGTGTTTTATGTTCTGCAGTTGCAAGATAATCAATGATGCTTTGTCTCGAAGCGTCGTCCATCTTCGCTCCGTTCCCTTTCATCCGGTCTACAACTGAAGTCCACTCCTCTGCTGTTTTGCTGGAATTCTTCATGATACGGCCGATGTCATGACACTGAAGGCAAGTGCCAAGGAAAGCTTCTTCGTTCGCATTCCTTGCTTCAGGGAAAACAAGAGTTGAAGCTTTTTTAATTCTGTTTGCTTCCTCTTCATTTTTTGTCTGGTAAGCTAATAGTTTGTCTTTAGGCACATTCGTTTTTAAAGCAATACCATTTGGATTCAAGCCAACAGGGATTGTCTGCCTGAAATCCTTCTTTTTTGTCATATCAATCTTAGTAAGTGTCTTATCTCCCCAGTTAGAGCCGAACATCATGCTTCCGTCAGGACTCCATGCGAGCCAGTGGATGTTTTGTACTCCCCAGATCTTTCTCACGATTTTATAATTGTCCTTTGGATCCATTACTGTTAGATAGCCTGCACCGTTCTGTGAAGTATACCAGTATCCATCCGGACCTAAATAAGCCAGATTGGTTCCTCCGCCAGTTTTAACTGTTTTTATAAATTTTAAATTGTCAGTATCAATTATTGAGATTGAACCATCGTTTCTGTTTCCTGTAACAAGGTCGTGGGTATCACCCATGAAGGTAAGATTCGTTGGCTTCGGGATATTATCAAATTTCTTTAAAAGCTTTTCTGTTTCCGCATCATAAACAGCGACCTGATCATCAGCCGTATTTGATACCGCTACATATTTGCCGTCATTTGACATATCCAGACCAGAACCTGTTCCTTTTCCATAGTCTGTTGTAGTCCGTTCAAGCTTCCTCATTTCCCCGGACTCAATGTCAATTACGCTAATGTAAGGTTCAGCTTGCATGCTGACAAATAGTTTTTTGCCATCAGGAGTAACGTTCAAATCCCTTGGCTTCTTGCCGACATTTTTAAATACTTTTACCAATTCAGCAGTTTCAGCATCCATCATTCCCACTGCTTCAACTGCGTTCAAGGAAGTGAAAGCGTATTTGCCATCTCTGGAAAAGGTAAGATGCTGTGGCGCAGGCGGCTTCTCAAATCCAGGAAAATCAATCTCATGAGCCTCAAGCGTGTCCATATTGATTGCCACTACGCTAGTTCCATATCGCTGTGTCGCAAATGCCCATGTCTGGCTTTTATTCATATGGATATGGTGGGGAGTACCTGTAGTTTGAATGTATTTAACAGGATTACCCGTTTTAATATCTGCAATCGCAATCCCATTACTAACTTCATTTGCAGACAGGATCCAGCCTTCGCCGTTCCAGTTCATGTTTGTATCGGCATTGCCGTTAGGCTGGTCTTTCCACCAGTTTGGAGAATAGTTCTTATCCAGCTCAGGAAGTTCCTTTTTATTCACATCATCAAGGGATGTCTCTTTTACCGCAGCTTCTGTACATGCAGTAAGGGAAATGGTCAGAAGTGCGAATGCTGATAGTTTAAGAAGTTTTTTCATATATGTCCTCACCTCACTTTTTTCTTTAGAACCATCCCACAAGCAGGATCAGTACAAGGGCAGTAGTTGTTCCCCAAGTGATCCAAACTCCTGGATGTGTAAGCCATTTTGTTTTATCATCCACACGGGAAATACCCTGGGCAAGTCCGTATGGGCAAACTTTACAGAATGAATTCCTTGCCTTATAAGATAGTGCTGTATATAGAACACCTGTAGAAGTAACAAGGAAGAAGTATTTGTCCAACTTAAAGTTGATTAAAGACTTCAAGATTGTGATTGGGTCGTAAAAATAGCTTACGGTTGCGTAGGCCATAAAAAAGCTGACAACCAAACTTAATAGAAAAGTTACAGCTTTGCCTTTTTCACCTAATTTTCCTTCAATTTTGTTTAAAAGCATACTGAAGGTATTATGTGGGCAAGCATATTGGCAAAATGCCCTGTATACAATCATTGATAATGCTAAAAAAGCCATCAGGAACAAGAAAAGGAATACAAAAAATAGATAACCAGCTTCATAGCTTAACTGAAAACCGAACAAGAACAATTTTTCGTTGTCAATGTCCATCCTGAATCCATTCCAAAACGGCAGAGTAAATATAATGATGAAAGAGGCCCATCTTATTACATTTTTAACCACAAAAATCCTCCTTTCTTTATCTGTAATTTTCTAAGTACGTATATACTTGGTCGATTTCTTTATCTGAATATAGGTGGCCGATTGCAGGCATCGTGTTACGGCCGTTTTTGATTACATTTTTTATGTCTTCTTCTTTTAGCCGATCCGTTACACCCTTAAGGTCAGGTGCCGCTCCTGTCGCATGGCAGTTTAGGCAAGTACCTGTGAAAATAAGCTCACCCTTGTTTTCCTGAGGTGCGGCGGCAGGTTCCACCTGTAATTTGCCCGGCATAAAGAGGGCATAGCCGATTGCCCAAATTGCTACGACATAAAATACAGCTACCAATAGTTTTGGCACTTTATTATGTTCAATTTTGATATCCGAAACAATATCTGCTTCTTTATGTTCATTTTTCATCTTTTCCACCTGCCTTTTTGAATGCTGTTTAGATATGGTTGATTACAAAATCATCTCCTTAAACATGGGTTTAAGGAGATGCCGTTATTAAAAATAAGGCTCTGTTATACAAGGCTGTTGATTTTCGTTCCAGGCG
>NZ_JBALSS010000025.1:78048-85069 GCF_036967045.1 Bacillus sp. JJ1609
CAGGAGTCTACGCGCCTTCTACTACAATCAACAGGGTTTAAAAAACAACATTGGGCTTTAACAGAGCCAATAATAAAAAGGTTCTGGCCAGGTAATCATCTGATCATTTATTTTTTGCTTTCTTCGAGTCTTTCCTCTGTCGGCTTAAGGCTCATTAAATAAGCGATAAGGTCATCGAGTTCCTGGTTAGACAGGTAATCGAAAGAAGGCATGATCGAGCCAGGGCTAGTTGACTGGGGATCGATCAAGTGCTGACGATGCCAATCTTCGTTATATTTGAGGCCAACCCACATTAAATCGGGACCAGTACGATTAGAACCCATTAATTGAGGTAAATCATATTTATAGTCGCCGCCCTGTGATACTGGACCAAGATTTTGGTTCTGGTCAGCTGGCAATGCCCTTACGAACTGAGTATGGCATGTCTGGCAACCATTTTGGATATAGACATCTCTTCCTCTTGCTTCAGCAGAATCCTCAGGATAATTGCGCAGCTCGCCGCTGGCGGTAGCTGAGTTGATTTCCGAGTCGAACAGGGGAAGGATAACCGTGCCGGCAACACCGAACATCCATAAAATAAATGCAACAATTAATACTGATGATGGTTTACGTTCCAAGTTGTTCCCTCCTCCTTAAGCAGTAGCAGCCTGTTGCTGTGTTTGCTGTTTTTTCTCGATTTTTGCAAGCTTAATCGTTTTGTACATATTCCAGGCAAGGAAGAACTGAGCGACATACATCATCGTTCCGCCAATTGCGCGACCCTTAACGTATGGCTCCATCATTAATACAGTCTTAAGGAATGGTACACCTTCGATCCAGGCAAATCCTTGAACGACACCAGCGATCCATAAAGAGAATGCGAACACTAGGAATCCAACTGTAGAGAACCAGAAGTGAGCTTCCATTGCTCTCTTGCTGAACATTTCACGTCCAACGATTTTTGGCAGGATGTAATAAATTGCAGCGAAAGATGTGAAAGAAAACGCTCCAAATGGTCCCATATGTGCATGCCCTACAGTCCAGTGAGTGAATTTAATAACTGAACTTACAGATGGAAGAGCTTGCAGCGGTCCTTGAAGACACGCAAATAAGTAAAAAATGGTTCCAGCCATTGTGAAACGGAGCGGCACACTCGTTCTAGTCTGTGACCAAGAACCTTTCATTGTTCCCCAGAAGTTAGCTAAAACTGCCCAAACAGGAATCAATAGAACAATGGATGGAATAACACCGGCTTTGGAAATCCAGCTCGGGATCGGTCCATTCATCAAGTGGTGTGGTCCATTCCATACATAGAATGTAGCGATTGCCCAGAAACCGATCATGGAAAGCTGGTGGCTGTATAGTGGCCGTCCAGTTAACTTTGGAAGCAGATAATAGATCTGTCCAACGCCAACAGTCGTCATCCAAAGACCAATCGCGTTATGGCCAAGGAACCAGCCCATTAAACCTTGTTGTACGCCACTTGGAATCAGGGATGGCGGGAAGTTGCCGACAATCCAGGTCAATGGCAGCCATAGAAGGGAACCAAGGAAATACCACAAGCTGACATACAACATTTTTTCCTGTCTTTGTCCGACAGTCTTGAATAGGTTATAAGCAACAAGTCCAATAGCAATCAGTACTTGCACGTCTACCCAAAGCGGGAATTCGCCATACTCGATAACAGAGGTCTGGCCATCCAGTAACGCAAAGAAACCTTCTAAAATGACGACGTTGTATAATACTAAAGAAAAATTCCCAAGTTTTTCACTGAAAACCGTCGTTTTAGCCAGTTTTGGAATCATATAAAACATTGAACCGACATACGCCATTGAAAGCCATGCGTAAATAACGAGCATGACGTGAGCAGAACGAATATGCCCGTATGTTGTCCAGCGATTGTTTAATAATTCTGGCCATATTTGTTTTGTTGCCGTAAGAAGTCCCATGCTCATGCCGATGATGATCCAGAAAACAGCAGCGATGAACCAATTCTTTGAAGAACTCCATTTCTCGTCTGTAAACATTTTGACACTCCCTTGTTCATAAAATAACCACATATATTTCACAATATCTTCACAATCTGCTATTAAAATCATACATCTCATAAACGGATAAAGTTATTCAACTTTTTTATAGTGGTATCCAAATGTTTTATACATGCGATTTTACTGGTAAATAAACTTCGCTTTTAACATTTTTGGCAAAAAAAAACAGAGCGGGGATTTCCAGCTCTGATCAGTCAATATGAATTTTTTCTTCTTTTTTATTGGACTTTTTTCGCAAAGTATCAAGGATGAAGATAATCAGGACGGGTACTCCGATGTAATAAAAGAAGTCAAAGAAAAATCCCAGTGATTGATGGTCCATGATGTAACCTCCTATATTATTTTGACCACATTGTAATCCCAGAGCTTTTATATTACAACCCCCTAAAATATACTCTGGACGGTGTCGGGAATTTCTGTTAGAGTAATTCGGTAGAATAAGAAATCCGAGAAAATAAGGAGGTGTAATGATGGTCGCAGGAGCTTGGATCTTATTGATAATCATGCTCGCATTCACCGCATCCGCAGGCATGATCTGGTATTGGAGCAAGAAAAATGGCCTTTATGATGAAAGTGTAAAATACAGAATGCTTGATGAAGAATAGAACCCCTATAGCACAACTTTACAATCTGCTAATTATAAAGTTTGATTCGACAGGGTTTTATAACATCATATTTGCTTTAATTACCTCTTTTAAAAAGACTGCTAACTGCCACAGAAACACTATGCTGATAAAACTTTTTCTTCTATTAAATATTTGTCACCTTCTATTTGCTTCCTCAAATTTACTCTTGTACAAATTAACTGCTAAAAACTGCTATTGTTCATTTTTTTCAAACAGTTCATATTTTAATTTAGGCTGTGTTTTTAGAAACTGTTGATTAGTACGGAAATCAACAGTCTGATTTTACAAAGCCTTAGTTTAAATAAATATCACTTTTATGCTTTTTACCATATTAAAGATAATTGTTGATTTAAAATGCCTGTTCATCGAAACGGATAGTGAGCGTTTAAAGCGGAAATGAACAGTTAAGTCATCACCAGAAATAATAATGTCATAAAAAATTCATAAATACTGTTGACATCTGCATTGAATTTTTATATTATATACCCTGTAAGGTATTTAACAACGTAATCACGTTAGTAACTATAGATATTTTTTTAGAGAGATAAATACCCGCTACCGTAATGAAAGAGAGGGAGAGAGTATATGGGAGAAACGAAAAAAACAACGATTGTTTTATTCAGTGGAGATTATGATAAGGTGATGGCTGCCTATATCATTGCAAATGGAGCTGCAGCTTACGACCACGAGGTAACAATCTTCCACACATTCTGGGGACTGAACGCTTTAAGGAAAGATGAGCCGATCCAGGTTGAAAAATCATTCATCGAAAAAATGTTTGGCAAGATGATGCCAAGAGGCGCTAACAAAATGGGTCTTTCAAAAATGAATTACGCAGGCTTTGGTCCTAAAATGATCAAAGATGTTATGAAAAAGCATAATGCAATGCCGCTTCCTGATCTAATCGAGATGGCTAAGGAACAGGATGTAAAGCTTGTTGCCTGCCAAATGACAGTGGACCTGCTCGGTCTAAGGCAGGAAGAGATTATGGAAGGTGTTGAATTTGCCGGTGTAGCAGCATATCTTGCTGATGCAGAAAATGGCAACGTCAACCTTTTCATTTAATAAGGGACTTTCACTTAGAGCGGCTCGCTGCTCTATGTGAAAATTACCTCATAGACAAACTCAAAGTGGAGGTCGAACAATGGATACTGTAAAAACAAATTCCACAGTCGATGCAAAAGGGCTTGCTTGCCCAATGCCGATTGTCAGAACAAAAAAAGCAATCAACACATTAAATCCTGGCGAGGTTTTGGAAGTACTCGCAACGGATAAAGGTTCAAAGGCGGATATTCAAGCATGGTCAAAGAGCTCAGGCCATCAATATCTTGGAACAATCGAAGAAGGCGATGTTCTTAAGCACTACATCCGCAAGGGCGGAGCAAGTGAAGAGAAGGAAGAAACAAAATATCCAAATGTTGTTTCAAACGATGATGTTGTCAAGAAACTTGAAGCAAACGAGGATGTTGTTGTCCTTGATGTACGGGAACCAGCTGAATATGCTTTTGGACATATTCCAAATGCTGTTTCAATTCCTTTCGGGGAACTTGAAAATCGTGTTGCGGAACTTGATAAAACAAAAACAATCCTTGTAGTTTGCCGCACTGGTAACAGAAGTGATATGGCATCACAAACACTTGCAAGCAATGGTTTTGAAAATGTTTGGAACGTCGTGCCTGGCATGACTGATTGGAATGGACCAACTGAATCAAAAGTAAAATAATTTTTTGACTAAAATATACCCTAGGAGGTAAATGTGGATATGAAAGCTATGACGTCTAAAGAAGTTACGAAAAAAGTATTCAACAAAGAACCATTCTTTGTTCTTGATGTACGTAATGAAACAGACTTTAATGATTGGAAAATCGAAGGCGAGAACTTTGAATACTTGAACATCCCATATTTTGATTTACTTGATGGTGTTGAAGAAATTCTTGACCAGATCCCAACGGATAAAGAAGTCCTAGTTGTATGTGCAAAAGAAGGTTCTTCTGTAATGGTTGCTGAAATGCTTGAAGAAGCAAGTCGTGAAGTGTCATATCTTCAGGGCGGAATGAAAGCTTGGAGCGAACACCTTGAGCCGGTTAAGGTTGGCGATCTTAAAGATGGCGGAGCTATGTACCAGTTTGTCCGCATCGGCAAAGGCTGCCTATCTTACATGGTCACATCAAATGGTGAGGCTGTATTGATCGATGCAACAAGAATGACGGATGTTTACCTTGATTTCGCTAAGGAAATTGGCGTAGAAATCAAGCATGTATTTGACACTCACCTGCACGCTGACCACATTTCTGGCGGCAGAAAAATTGCTGAAGCAACAAACGCAACATACTGGCTGCCTCCGAAAGATGCTGACGAAGTTGTTTTCAATTACCAGGCATTAGAAGATGGCAACGAAGTAACGATTGGTGGTACTAAAATTGCAATCAATGCTCTTTATTCTCCTGGTCACACAATCGGTTCAACTTCATTCGTTGTCGATGAAAAATACTTGTTGAGCGGGGATATCCTATTTATTGACTCAATCGGACGTCCAGATCTAGCTGGTAAAGCAGAAGACTGGGTAGCGGATTTAAGAGAATCTCTATACACTCGCTACAAGCAGCTTTCAGACGAACTTCTTGTTCTCCCAGCTCACTTCATGATTATTGATGAGTTGAATGAAGATGGCAGCGTATCTGAAAAGCTAGGTACCCTTTTCGCGAAGAACCACGGCTTGAACATTGAAGACGAAGCGGAGTTCAGAAAGCTTGTAACAGAGAATCTTCCACCACAGCCAAATGCTTATCAGGAGATTCGTGAAACAAACATGGGTAAAATCAGCCCAGATGATGAAAAGCAAAGAGAAATGGAAATCGGGCCAAACCGCTGTGCGGTAAGATAATTTAAATTTTTCCCCAGGGAGATTGAACCAATCCCTCTAGGGTGCACCTTAAATAAATATCAAGAATTAAAACAACTTAGGAGGAATTTTAACATGAACGTAGCAAAAGTGTTAGATGCAAAAGGACTTGCTTGTCCAATGCCAATCGTAAAGACAAAGAAAGCAATCGCTGATATCCAATCAGGTGAAGTACTTGAAATCCATACAACTGACAAAGGCGCTGTAAAAGATCTAGCTGCTTGGGCACAATCTACTGGAAATGAACTTCTGAAGCATGAAGAAGAAAACGGTGTGTTCAAGTTCTGGATGAAGAAAGCCTAATTGAACGGAGGGGGGCTAGTCCCCCTTTTCTTATGTTTTGAGAAAAGAGTTTTATCTGGATTTAGTAACACATCTTGTTTATGAAGAATAAGGAGGAAGCCTAATGGATTTAAACTTTTTAATCGTCATTTTCTTAATTGGCTTTATAGGTTCTTTTATTTCTGGTATGGTCGGAATCGGTGGTTCCATCATTAAATATCCTATGCTATTATATATTCCACCATTGTTTGGTTTGGCTGCGTTCAGTGCGCATGAAGTGTCTGGAATCAGCGCAGTACAGGTATTCTTCGCTACAATCGGGGGAGTCTGGGCTTATCGCAAAGGCGGCTACTTGAATAAGACATTGATCATTTATATGGGTGCGAGCATCCTGATTGGTAGCTTAATCGGAAGCTATGGCTCCCAATTCATGTCTGAAGGCGGCATCAACGTTACTTATGGTGTTCTTGCTCTGATTGCAGCAGTTATGATGTTTGTTCCTAAAAAGGGTATCGATGATATTCCGCTTGACCAGGTTACTTTCAATAAGTGGCTGGCCGCACTATTCGCATTTATCGTAGGGGTAGGGGCAGGTATCGTAGGAGCAGCTGGTGCATTCCTGCTAGTTCCAATCATGCTTGTTGTCCTTAAGATACCAACAAGAATGACAATTGCTACTTCGCTTGCAATTACATTTATTTCTTCAATTGGATCTACAGTCGGCAAAGTCGTGACTGGCCAGGTAGATTATTTACCGGCACTAATCATGGTGGTAGCAAGCTTAATCGCTTCTCCTCTTGGTGCGAATGCAGGGAAGAAGGTTAATACAAAAATCCTTCAGTATATCCTGGCAGTATTGATCCTTGGGACAGCTATTAAAATCTGGCTGGACATATTGTAGGATACAAAGAGAAAGACATTGCTTTTGCGATGCCTCAGACTGTAGACAAACTCGATGAAAATCGAGCTTGCCTGCAGTCTTTTTTTGTCTTTCTGTTAGAAGTTTGTTGACTATTTTATATAGCTGTTTTCGTAACCATTGTTCATATTGTTCTTCGAGACTTCTCATGACCATTCGCTTGTAATATAGCTCATTGAATGATTCTCGTAGCGCTTCTCATCTTATATTCCATTTCCAATTTTTTCCCTGTTAGTAACCAAGCGGCCTTATTGGTGCCCTCTTT
>NZ_JBALSS010000025.1:85128-90935 GCF_036967045.1 Bacillus sp. JJ1609
TCTTTTTCCAATGTTTGTTCTTTCAGGTAACCAAGAGGCTTTACTGGTGACCTCTTTTTCCATATTTAGCTCTTTCAGGTAACCAAGAAGCTTTATTGATGTATTTATTTACCGTATAACCAATATGCTTTATTGGTGGTCTAATTTAATTTGTTCTTTTTCTACTCCTCACTCAGTCGTGTGTTTAAAAGCTGGTTGAATGGTTCTGTGAAGGTTGCTCATGACCATTTTCGAGAGAAAAATCTGTTGATTGAAACGAAATGATGCTCGCTTTCCGGGGGCGTTGAGTCTCCCCGGTACTTCAAGCGACTGCATGGTAAAACGAAGAATGAGCGACCTTGCCCCATTATATACTTCTTTAAAGATTCTGAAAAATAAGTCTTTAGCATCACCCCTTAACCTATCAAACAATACCATATCCCTATTTAGAATATACTGAATATTTAATAATATTTAGGATATAGAAATATATTAATAGGGGAGTGACACCATTGTTAAAAGTCCTATCAACTTCGGCGCTGTCTCTTGCATTGGCAGGAAGTGCAGTATTTGCAGGAGTCAGTGCAAATGATTCAACCGCAAAACCACAAAGTAAATATGAGATCAGCCTTGCGCACCATGTTGGTGCAGCACCTGAACTTGTCGATAGAGCAAAGGAACTTGGAATCGATATTTCAAAGGTAGATCCTGCTGAAAAAGCAGCTGTGAATGGCGCAAAGTTTCAGCAGCCAGGAGATAATCACGTTGCGTACAGACAAGCAAAAGGGGATGTTCCAGTTTTAGTTCTTTTAGCTAAGTATCCTGAAGGTGATGAACCTGTAGGTGATATGCAGGGACAAGTACCTGCAAAATACTATGAGGACTTGATTTTTGGCACAGAATATAACCCTTATGAACTTGAACAGTTCAAACAATATGATGGAGCAGACGTTCCGAAAGACCGTACAATGCAAAACGCTTATAAAGAATCAAGCTATGGAAAAGTCAACTTGGTCCGCAAAGAAAATACTGAATTTGTTTGGGTAGAGTTGCCAAAGGGTGCTTCATACTATTTGGATCAAGAAGGTAAATATGCTGAAAACGGAAAGTACGTACTTGGTAACGAGAACGGAGATGCGCACACTGGTGAATTCATTCGCGACCTGTTGAAAGCAGCCGATGACCAGGTAGACTTCTCTCAATATGCCGAGAATGGCGAAGTGCCGAACGTGTTCGTAATCCATGAAGGAACAGGAGCAGAATTCAGCCGCGACCCCGCACAGTTCTGGTCTCATAAATGGAGCCTCCTAAGTGCTTTATACTATGGAAAATATTATGAAACAGGCAAACCAGCTGATCAATATGAAGGCATGAATCAAGGTGCGTGGATTAACAAAACTGTTAAAGAGGATATGACATATGATGGCGTGGTTGTTAACAACTACAACATCCAGCCAGGTATCGGCGGTAACGTTGCAGGATTTGATGCTGCATCAGGTACGTACAAAGAGGAAGCGAAAACAGGACCTTTCCCTGCGCAGACAGGTGTTTATGCCCATGAATTTGGACATGCTCTAGGTTTGCCAGATTTCTATGACACTGTTTATACTTCAGAAGGAGTAGGGAACTATTCAATGATGGCAGGCGGGTCATGGATGCGCTATCCTGATGCTCCGGTTTACAGCGGAAACTCTCCGACACACTTTGATCCATTTTCTAAGGTTTTCTTAGGATGGGCCAATCCAATGGAAGTTAAGGCTGAACAAGGTGTAAGAGAAATTACATTGCCGCCAATCAACAAAGCAACAGCTGATAACGGCATCGTTAAAATGGATGTTCCAGGCTCAAATGGCACGGAATACTTCTTATTTGAAAACGTTCAACAGGACGGCTTCAACAAGGGCTTAATACGTCAGGGAGAGAATTCTAAAGGTTTAGTTGCGTGGCATGTAGATGAAAATGTCATTAATCTTTACCAGACTGCCGGCTTCCGACCGAACAACGTGGAGAACTGGATGAACAAACGTTTCCAATTTAACCAGTCACAAACAGCAAGCAATGGTGACGTTGTAACTCACTACGGATTATCTGTTGTGCAGGCTGACGGAAAGTATGATCTTGAAAAGAACTTAAATCGAGGAGATGCAGGTGACTTCTTCAAGGCAGGCAGCAAGATCACCCCTGTTTCAGGCAATGTCCACTCTGGCTCTTACTATTTCTGGAAGGGCTTAAGTGACACACCTGCAGATTCGGGAATCCATGTAACAAACATTGTTGAAAACAAAGACGGCTCAATCACAGCTAAATTCTTCTACAACTTTAATTCTAGTGTAAAATAAAAAACAAAAAACCTGAGTTGGGTATTTCCCTGCTCAGGTTTTTGCAATTTATATAGCTTTATTAGCAGAAACAAATACACTTATATGTCCTGGAAGGACTGTGGCGTGGAAGGGCAATGACTGGCCTTCTTCGCCATCAATATTCACCAAATGTTCCTTTGAAGAGGATACATTAAGAAAAGAGGTTCGGATATATTCGACTTCATCACTTTCCTTCAATTCCCCCTTCAAGAGCGAAGGAATGATAGCTGCAATCTTCGGGAAGGACATTTTTTTTATAATGAAAGCGTGGAATTTCCCATCATTTACGCTTGCGTCCGGTGCGAGCGACTCAAATCCTCCTACAGAATTTGTGAGGGCTGCAAGTAAGAGGAAAGACTTACCTTCCCATCTACCGTTTTCGTGTTCCACAGTTAAATCGATTGCTTCGCCGTTCAGAAACGATTTCGCTCCTTCCATAAAATAAGCAATGGAGCCTAACCGTGTCTTTTGCTCTGCTGTCACATTATATGAAGCTTCTGCAATAGATCCTACTGCTAGTACATTCGCAAAATAGGCTTCGTCAATCTTTCCGACATCCACCGCCCTGGTTTCCTGACCTTCTAAGATTGAAATAGCCTCATATGGTTCAAGGGGGATATCTAGTGCCCGGGCAAAATCATTTATGGTGCCTAAAGGAATAATACCTAGAGCGGGACGATGGGCTTGTTCTGCGATTCCATTGATTGTCTCATTGATTGTTCCGTCCCCGCCCATCGAGATGACAGCATCATATAAAGCAATGCATGCTTCTGTTGCGAATGAGGCAGCATCCCCTTCTTTCTCGGTTTTTCTAATATCTATATCACTATATTTTTCTTGCAAGGTTTCTTTTATTTTTTGGACATAATCGATTGCTTTTTCTTTGCCTGATGATGGATTCATAATGATCATGGCTTTCATCCTCATCTACCTCCAGTATTCAATTCATCGATCTTATATCAACCCTATTATTTACCTATATTTCTTTTGCTATAAACCCTGACAAGGGAACGACTTGCTTTTAAATTTATTGTGGGTTTTCCCATATTTCTCCCCCTATTACAATAACCCCCTTTAATTTTATGGTTATCGCCTTCGTAAAAAGGGTACTTAGTTAGCAAGCAGAAAAAAAGAGAGAGGAGATCATAGGGGAATGTCAAAAAAATGGATACTATTTGCAGCTTTGGTTCTCTTGCTATTGTCTTTATCTGCATGTGCAGAAAAGGAACAGCTTGACGATGGAACTGAGCTAGTAGACAAGGATGAATTAATCTTCACAGCTTCCGGAGAGTTTAAGCCGTTCAGCTATCTTAAAGATGATTTGACAATGACGGGCTTTGATATTGAAGTGGGAGAAGCGTTAGCCAAAGAGATGGGGCTTAAGCCTGTACAAAAAAGAATGAAATTCAAGGGGATTGTTGAAGGGGTAAAAACTGGCCGCGCTGATATCGCCGTAGCCAGTCACACGATTAACCCTCAGCGGAGCAAGCATGTACTATTTTCAACTCCATACTATTATTCAGGTCCGCAAATCTTCGTAAGACCCGATAGCAACATCAAGACTGTTGATGATTTAAAAGGGAAGGAAGTTGCTGTTGCGAAGGGGTCCACTTATGCGGATACTGCCTCCAAATATACTTCAAACATCAAAATGTATGATAGTGATATTACTGCATTGAAAGCCTTAAGTACCGGCCGCCATGACGCTGTTATTACCGATTTCGTTACGGGTAAGAGCGCGGCGAAGGAAGGCTTTGATATAGAAGGAAGGCAATTGATTGAAAGAAGTGAACAAGCTGTTGTTGTTCCAAAGGATAATCCGAAGCTTTTAAAAAGAGTGAATGAAGCGCTTGAAAATCTGCGCAAGGATGGAACACTCTCGAAAATCAGCCAAAAATACTTTGGCGAGGATATCACAACGAAACCTGAGTAGACAGATAGATATTAAATAGAGAAGGGATGTAGGAGCTTTGCCAAGTATAGGACATGTTTTACAAACATTGATTGAAAGCAGTGACCTTTTTATCGATGCAATGCTGCTTACGCTGCAGCTTACAGTAGTATCAATTATAGTAGGAATCGTGATTGGTTTATTCTTTGCACTTTTAAAAATCTCTAACATCAAGCCTTTAGAATGGATTTCCGACGCGTATGTTTATTTAATCAGAGGAACCCCACTGATTGTACAAATCTTTATTTTATACTTCGGAATCAGCGGAATCTTTCTGATTCCTGATTTCTGGGCTGCGGCATTGGCGCTAGCTTTCCATAATGGTGCGTATATCGCGGAAATCTTCCGCGGAACCATCCAATCGGTTGACAAAGGCCAAATGGAAGCGGGCCGTTCATTGGGTATGTCAAAGGCGCTAACGATGAGAAGAATCATTTTGCCTCAGGCGTTCCGACGTTCATTGCCGCCGCTTGGCAACCAATTTATCATCGGCCTTAAGGATTCCTCGCTCGCGGCGTTCATCTCGATGAACGAGCTATTTAACGTAGCAACGACGCTTGGTTCAAACAACTTTGACGAAATGACGTACCTGTTAATCGTAGCATTCTATTATCTAGTTCTAGTTGCGATCCTGACGTTGATCGTAAGGGCAATCGAAAAGAAATTAGCTGTAAGTGACAGGTAAGGAGGAAATGAAGTGTATACAAAAGAAATGATTCATGTTGAAAACTTAAATAAATCCTTTGACGACCTTCATGTCCTGAAGGATATCAATATAACGGTTAAAGAGAGCGATGTGGTATGTCTTGTCGGAGCAAGTGGTTCGGGTAAAAGTACCTTGCTTCGCTGTATAAATTTCCTTGAAAAAAAGGACAATGGCAGAATCATTATCGAAGGGGAAGAGGTTTCGCAGGATACACATGATATAAATGAAGTGCGCCAAAAGGTAGGAATGGTATTCCAGCATTTTAATCTTTTTCCTCATATGACCGTACTTGAAAATATCATTGAGGCACCAGTTCATGTGAAAAAGATGCCAAAAAATGAAGCCATCAGGGAAGCTAAGGAACTTTTAATGAAAGTCGGTCTTGAGGATAAAGCAGATGTTTATCCAAGCAAATTATCAGGCGGACAGAAGCAGAGGGTAGCAATAGCCCGTGCGCTGGCAATGAAGCCGGATATCATGCTTTTTGACGAACCAACCTCTGCATTAGATCCTGAGTTAGTGGGAGAAGTTTTAGCGACTATGAAAGGGTTAGCAGAGGATGGCATGACTATGGTTGTGGTTACCCACGAAATGGGTTTTGCTCGTGAGGTTGCCGACTGGATCATTTATATGGATGAAGGAATCATTGTCGAGAAAGCTAAACCAGAAGAGTTCTTCACCAATCCACAAGAAGAGCGTACAAAGGAATTCATCCAGACAACTGCTCTTAAATAATTTTTACGAAGCAGTTCTGAGTAAAATCAGGACTGCTTTGTGTTTTGTATATGTGATAAGAAAGCATAAAATTCAC
>NZ_JBALSS010000025.1:91019-92231 GCF_036967045.1 Bacillus sp. JJ1609
CGCGGTTCGTCTTATGCCTTTCGGGGCTGATCAATGCGCTTCCGCTTTTCTTATAAAGAGGTGAAAAACCAAGAAAAAAAGAGATTCAGTGAGATATGGTGCGATAAGCATGTAGTTTTCGTTTGAATTGGGTAAAAAAGGTCATTTTTAGCGTTCTTTTCCTCCTTTACAACAAGAATATTGGAGGAGTATGATTACAACAGTTTCAGATTTTATGCTAAATCCCAAAATTAAATTAAGTTTCAAATTTCTAAATCGCTGAATCCAATTGGAGCGGGGGAACCAACTTTCGTGGTTGAAAATCCACTAGGGGTGAAGCCTTTGAATAAAAGGCAGGGCTATTCTGAGCCCTAATCCGACAGCTAACTCCGCAAGCGTTGCAGAAGAGGAAGATGGAGCTTGTGAGACGAGTCTGTTCAAAAGTCCACAAGGCTATTTATCTTTTTAGCCTCTGGGGGCTTTTTTGTTTTGCGTGATTAATTATGTCGTTTATGATCCGTTAAAATCATTAAGTCCCTGCATAAGAAATATTACTAACAAAATTCCTCATACTAAGGGGAGAAGGAGAAAACAACATGCGCAGGAAAATGCTTTTTAAGCTTGAGCCTCCGAAGATACTTGTCCTTGGTTTTGGGATGATTATCCTATTGGGTTCGCTGCTGCTTTCAATGCCCGCCGCTACGACTGACGGCAAAGGGCTATCCTGGCTGGATGCTTTGTTCACAGCCACATCAGCAACCTGCGTAACGGGGCTCGTAGTAGTCGATACAGGTGATACCTTCACACAGTTCGGTGAAATTGTCATCCTTTCGATGATTCAGATCGGCGGGCTTGGATTTATGAGTTTTGCGACACTGTTGGCATTCATCCTTGGGAAAAGAATCTCTTTAAAAGAGAGGCTGATTATCCAGGAATCATTGAACAATGCCACGGTGGAAGGAGTCGTCCGGCTTGTTAAGAGGATTCTGATTTTTACAGCCGTTATCGAAATTGCAGGAGGAATCCTGTTATCTCTAAGGTTTGCCCAGGACATGGCCGCTGGTAAGGCGATTTATTTTGGTTTTTTTCATGCGGTATCGAACTTCAATAATGCTGGATTTGACTTAATGGGAGAGTTTCGCGGGCTCACCGCATACGCTGATGATCCTGTTATCAATATCACCCTAATTTCACTGATCAGTTTAGGCGGTATAGGGTTCATTGTAATGAATG
>NZ_JBALSS010000025.1:92303-93670 GCF_036967045.1 Bacillus sp. JJ1609
TGTTCTTGTACTTGGCGGTGCGCTGCTGATCTTTATACTTGAATATAACAATCCAGCCACTTTGAAACCACTCTCGATGGCCGGGAAAATATTAGGTTCCTTTTATCAATCTGTGACGCCAAGGACTGCCGGCTCCAATACATTGAATATTGGTGACTTAACACAAACGACATTATTCCTGATTATCTTTCTGATGTTTATCGGGGCATCCCCAGGTTCAACTGGCGGCGGTATCAAGACCACTACATTTGCCATTCTGATGGGCGCCGTAAAAGCGCAAATTCGGGGCAGGGAGGATGTCACGTTCTTCGGCAGAAGAATGGACTACACGATTATTTATAAATCACTTACAGTAACACTCATCGCACTATTCTTAATTATTTTCGTTACAATGGTGTTGACTATTACAGAACCGGGAAAAGATTTTCTGATGTTGTTCTTCGAGACAGTATCCGCCTTTGCAACAGTCGGGCTGTCAATGGGATTGACTCCTGAACTGTCACCATTGGGAAAAATATTGATAACATTTACGATGTTCGCGGGCCGTATTGGACCGATGACACTAGCTTTTGCAGTAGCTAAAAAAAGAAAAGAAGATCATTACCGTTATCCTGCTGGAAAAGTGATGATTGGGTAGGAGGATATTTTTATGGCAAAGCAATATGCAGTAATTGGGATGGGTCGTTTCGGGTCAAGTGTTGCGACCTCCTTGTACAATGAAGGAAACGAAGTACTGGCAATTGATAAAAAAGAGCAATATATCGAGGAATATAAAGAGCATGTCACCCATGCGGTTATCGGCGATTCAACTGACGAACAAACTCTCAAGGCAGTTGGAATAAGAAACTTTGATACAGTTATCGTGGCGATAGGCGATGATATCCAGGCGAGTATTCTGACGGTCCTGATCCTAAAAGAAATGGGAGTAGCCAATGTCGTTGCAAAAGCACTTAACAAGCACCATGCACAGGTGTTGTTCAAGGTTGGCGCGGACAAAGTAATCTTCCCTGAAAGAGATATGGGGGAAAGGGTAGCCCATCAGCTGATGGCATCCCCAAATGTGCTGAATTTCATCGAGCTTTCAGATGATTACAGTATTGAAGAAATCAAGCTCCCAATGAGCATGGCAGGCAAGAACCTCATCGAAATCAACCTGCGGGCAAAGTACAATATAACGGTTATCGGAGTTAAAACCGGTTCTAAGGTAGACATTTCACCAGATCCGGAGAAAACGTTAAGAGCGGAGGACATCTTGATTGTCCTTGGGGAAAATGGAGATTTAAACAAGTTTTCAAAAGTAAAATAAATAGTATTGAGGCAGGCTGTGAAAACAGCCTGTTTTTTTGTGGGATAAGAAAGTATAAAAT
>NZ_JBALSS010000025.1:93787-102540 GCF_036967045.1 Bacillus sp. JJ1609
AAGGCGCTTACGCTTTTCTTATCCTATATTTTAGAAAATTTACAAAAGATAGACATTAACTAAAAGCATTAATAAAGATTTTTTTAGGTCGATGAATTACATACACAAAAAATTCACTTACCTGAAGGAGAGCAACAAGATGCAACGGATAATAAATTTGATTTTGATTGTGATTTTATTGAGCGGTACTCTTACGGGCTGTTCATCCACAGAAAAGATTGAAAAGGATAGGGTTAAAATTGGTATTATGTTGTCTGACGTCGGACTGGGGGATCAATCTTTTAGTGACTCAGCCTTTGCCGGTCTTGCCAAAGCCAGAGACGAACTAGACATTATTTTTGATTACAGGGAAGTACAAACGGTTGGCACTTATGAAAAAGGTTTTACAGAGCTTGTGGAAGCAGGGAACGATATAGTTATTGGCCTGGGATTCATGGTTCTGGAAGATCTTGAAAAGGTAGCGAAAAAATATCCTGAACAGCAATTCATACTAGTGGATTCTGTATCTGAAATGGATAATATCACATCGATTACTTTTAAAGAAGAACAAGGAAGCTTCCTTGCAGGTGCTATTGCGGGAATGACGACTAAATCAAAAGTGGTTGGTTTCGTTGGGGGAGCCGATGTTCCGCTTATCAGGAAATTCAAGGCGGGATTTGAACAAGGCGTTAAAGCGGTTAACCCTTCTGCAACAGTGAAGGTCGCATTCGCAAATGATTTTGGGAATGCAGAACTCGGAGGAAAAATTGCTGCTGGCATGATTGATGAGAGAGCCGATGTCCTTTATGCTGCAGCAGGTTTCACTGGTATTGGTGTCTTGAAGGAAGCTCAGGCCAAGAAAAAACTTGCCATTGGTGTAGACAGTGATCAATACTTTTTTGCCGAAAAGGCGATCATCACCTCTATGTTGAAAAATGTGGATGTGGCCCTTTATGAAACAGTGAAGGAGTTTAAAGCTGAAAAGCAGCTTTCTGTAAAGCAAATTGAGCTTGGCATGAATGAAAAGGGAGTCGGCCTTGCCCCAGTCAGGGTCATTAAACTCACCCCTGATCAAGAAAAAAGTCTGAGAGATCTGGAAGGAAAGCTATCCAGAAATGAAATTTCAATCAAGTTAGATTAAAACTGCAACCGGGGGAGCTAACATGACCATAAAAAAGAAATTATTACTTAATTTGTTATTGCCAATTGGGCTGGCCATCGTGATGATTCTATTTATTATTTACAGGATGCTGATAGTCCAGACATCGAATCAAGATTACGTTAAAGTGCTATTAACGGTCCAAAATCTTCAGGCTGAAACCTCAGCTGCCAAACAATCGCTGAGCAATTTTTCCTTCAATCCAACCGAGGGAAACAGGCAGGAAGCCATTAAACTAATGGAAAATACATCTGAAAACTTTAAAAAAGCAGATAGCCTGATTAAACAGGAAGAGAGCAAACAGGTTTTAGAAAAAGCATATGGGAAGTTTACGATCCTGCAAGAAGAAGCAAATGCTGCACTTGAAGGGAAATTAACTGCTGAGGTAAAAAGGCAATCTCTTCGAAGCGAGGGTGTGTTGAATGATCTGCACTTGCTCAATATTATGGTAAATGAACACTATGAATTTTTACAAAGAGATTTGAAGAATCAGATTCAGTTCATTATCCTTACAGCGATTGTGGGCAGCTTCATTCTCGTTGTGACAGCAGGGGGAATTGGATTAAGGCTGACAAATTCTATTACGAAACCATTGAAGCAAATTGCTTTGAACGCTCAAGAAATTGCCAAGGGAAACCTAATGATTGAGAAAGTGCCGTATAGGCATAAGGACGAGTTAGGGACATTAAACGATTCTTTTGATCAGATGACCTTTCAGCTGACTTCTTTGCTTCAAAAGGTTAATATGGCTAGCAAGGAAGTAGAGGTATTCGCAGAGGAAATAGAGCGCGAAAATTACTCCCTGACGGAAATCTCCAATCAGGTGGCGGTATCCACAGATGAATTGTCCGCCGGAGCACAGACTGTGTCAGAGGATCTGCAGCAATCTGTACAGCTCATTGAAGATATGGATAAGGAAATCATGCATAATCTGGATCGTTCACAGGCATCTTCACACTACAGCCAGGAGGCGGTTGAGGCAATAGGTGAAGGGCGGAAAGTGATTGACGGACAAAAAATACTGATTACTGAAAATAATAATGCCTCTCATTCTATTAAAGAAGCAACTGAACAGTTCGTAGGCTATGCTGCAAAAATTGAGGTTATGGCTACATCTGTATCCTCAATTGCAGCGCAGACAAATCTGCTGGCTCTAAATGCGGCGATTGAAGCTGCAAGGGCAGGGGATGCAGGGAAAGGGTTCGCGGTTGTGGCTCAGGAGGTCAGGAAGCTTGCAGAAGAATCAAATGTGGCAACAGCTCAGATCTTTGAAATGGTCAACCTGTTGAAGGATGGGCTTGAAGATATTGCTGCAGCCGTTAATACAGGTGGTATGATCGCTGAAGAGCAGATGGAGTCAATGGAATTAACAATGGCTGCATTTGAAAATATTGAAACAAAGGTAGAAGGAATCTCAATAAAAATCAATCAGCTTGTCCAGGGGATGGAAGCATCAAAAGAATTGGGTGCAAGAGTTCTTTATAATGTGGAGTCCATCAGTGCAGTTGTGGAACAAACAGCTGCAGGCAGCGAGGAGATATCAGCTTCAACTGCAGAACAGCTCTCAGCCTTCGGAAATCTTTCCAAAAAAGTAACCGACCTCCGCAAGCTGACAAATGATTTGAATATTTCGGTTTCCGTATTTAAATTTAAAAGGTAAAATGTAAGTATCACGGCTAGAATGCTGTGATACTTTTTTATTTGGCAAAGAGAAAGCTCAATATTGATTTATTGATTTTGGCACTATGTTGATTAACTCAGAATGAGCGAGACAACTTCGGGAAACTCGGGATAACGCCGAGGAGGCTTCAGGACTGACCACGGAAAAGGTGCACTGGAGAGGAAATCAACAGGTAAGTTTAACAGAATTTTTTAATTAAAATTGAAGAAAAAATTAATAGAAACACAGCATTTAAGCTTTAATGCAGAAAAGGATGGTGAAGGGACATGAAACAGGCAGATATATTTTTAGCGTTTTTTCGAGTAGGAATCCTCGGCTACGGAGGAGGGCCATCCTCAATCCCACTTGTACATAAGGAAGTCGTAGAAAAATATAAATGGATGGAAGCCGATGAATTCAGCGACATTCTTGCGTTAGCAAATGCCCTGCCGGGACCGATCGCGACGAAGTTGGCAGGATATATCGGCTTCCGTGTAGCCGGCGTCCTGGGAATGATTAATGCACTGGCAGCGACAATTATACCAACCATTATTTTGATGATCCTTCTTCTGACCGGCCTGAATGCCTATAAGGATGAACCATGGGTAAGCGGCATGGCCCAGGCTGTGGGACCAGTAGTTGCTGTGATGCTTGCTGTTCTGACATGGGATTTCGTAAAAAAATCCGGAACCTCCAAGCTCGGTTGGAAATGGACAGCGATTGCGCTGGCTGGAAGCTTACTGCTTATGCAATTCCTACACGTACACCCAGGAATTTTAATTTTTGTTTTATTAATAGGCGCCTTGCTTAAGAAGGACTCTTCTTCTAAAAATGAAAAAGCAGGAGGAGAGCAGCGATGATTTATTTTAAAATTTTTTTGGCCTTCTTTATCCCTGGGATTTTAGGCTACGGCGGAGGTCCGGCCTCCATTCCGTTAATTGAAAATGAAGTAGTTGACCGCTACGACTGGATGACGGTTAATGAATTCAGTGAAGTGCTCGCGATGGGCAATGCCCTGCCAGGACCAATCGCAACGAAAATGGCCGGTTATATTGGCTATTCGGAGGGAGGAATCCTCGGTGCGGCTGTCGGAGTATTTGCTTCAGTTGCTCCTTCCTTGATCTTAATGATCGGGTTGCTCGGCCTGTTAATGAAATTTAAGGATTCTCAGAGAGTAAAGCGTCTTACCCTCGTCGTCCGTCCAGTCATTGCCGTTTTACTTGGGGTCATGACATATGATTTCTTTTTCTCTTCCTATGAAGGGGTCGGACTGCTGCAGACAGGACTAATCGGCGGCCTGAGCTTTTTGCTTATGGAAAAAATGAAAGTGCACCCTGCATATGTCATAGCAGGAGCGCTCGTATACGGAGCCCTTGTTTTATCTTAAACAAGGGTTTTTCTTATACATTTTTCATATTTTATTTTTACTGAATTTGGCAAAAAGGGAGAGGAAATGCATTAATGCGCAAAAAAAAAATCTAGCTTACTCCCGCAACAATGAAAGCGGTATCATGGGTTTGAATATCAAAATACTATATTGACAAACAAATCAGAAGGTTTTATGATTTCAATTATCAAATTAAATAAGTTACTTATCAAGAGTGACCGAGGGATTAGGCCCTATGACGTCCGGCAACCTCCTTTTAGGAACGGTGCCACTTCCTACAGAATGATTTCATTCTGAGAGATAAGTCGTATAGATTTTTACGATGCCTCTTTCTGTGAATGAAAGAGGCATTTTTTCGTTTAGAGATACGAATTGTTGCTACAGAGATACCAGGCGAATAAGGACGTTTTGATAGGGGGGCAATACATGATAGAAGTTAGTAAATTGGTCAAGGTGTATGAAACGAAAAGTGGAACTGTAACAGGTGTTGACCATGTATCGTTAAGGGTGAATAAGGGTGAGATTTATGGAATCGTCGGCTACAGCGGAGCAGGAAAAAGTTCCTTGCTCAGATGCTTAAATCTCCTTGAAAAGCCGACGTCGGGGGAAGTGATTATCGACGGTGTGGAGCTTACTTCCTTAAATAAAAGTGACCTGCGCAAAGCGCGTCTGAAAATAGGTATGATTTTTCAGCATTTCCACCTCGTCAGTGCTAAAACGGTAAGTGAAAATATCGCTTTTGCCCTAAAAGCAGCAGGCACTCCAAAAACCAAGATAAATGAAAGAGTAATAGAATTACTGGATATGGTTGGCCTTTCGGATAAAAAAGATGTATATCCTGCACAATTGTCCGGGGGTCAAAAACAGCGCGTGGGGATTGCCAGGGCACTTGCGAACAATCCTTCAGTCCTGCTGTGTGATGAAGCTACTTCAGCATTGGACCCAAGCACAACAAGATCGATTTTAGCATTGTTAAAAAAGATAAATACTGAATTAGGAATCACAATCGTCCTCATCACTCACGAAATGGAAGTAGTCAAGTCGATTTGTGACAGGATGGCTGTCATGCAGGATGGAAAAATCATCGAAGAAGGAAATGTGTATGATGTGTTTGCCAACCCGCAGCAGCCACTGACAAAGGACTTTGTCAACTCGATCCTTCAGTTTGATCTTCCGGAAAGGCTGCTTGAGGAGCGTCAGGGAAAGATCATTAAAATTTACTTCCAGGGTGCGATTGCTGAGCAATCCGTCATTTCTGATGTGTTCCAAAAATTCAAAGTAAGAGGCAATATCCTTCATGGAAAGATTGAATACATACAGGAGATTCCGCTTGGGATTTTTATCATGGAGGTTGCAGGTGACAAGAACGAACTTGACCGCGCTATAGACTATATCGCATCAAGAACAAAAAATCTGGAGGTGATTCATGATGCTGCCTGAGAGCCTGGTTTCCCTGCTGCCGGAATTGAATAAAGCATTCTTTGAAACGATTTATATGGTCGGAATATCTATCGTTGTGGCGATCGTCATTGGGCTGCCAACGGGGGTGCTGTTATTTGTCACAGATAAAGGCTTATTCCTGGAGAATCAAATTTTTAAAAATATCGCAGGCTTCATCGTAAATATGCTTCGTTCAGTTCCATTTATCATCCTGCTGATCGCCCTGCTGCCGCTGGCTAACTTAATTGCCGGCACTACAATTGGGCCAACAGCAGCATCTGTTTCCTTATCGGTCGCAGCCATTCCTTTCTTTGCAAGAATAGTAGAGCAAAGCTTCCGGGAAATCGATAAAGGGGTAATCGAGGCAGCAGTTGCAACAGGTGCAACACCGTGGATGATTATAAAAGATGTACTTATCCCAGAAGCCCGTCCGGGAATTGTCCAGGGAGTGACCATTACGATCATCAGTCTTGTTGCCTACTCAGCAATGGCAGGGATTGTTGGCGGCGGCGGAGTTGGCGACCTTGCAATCCGTTTCGGCTACTACCGATATGACAATACCATCATGATTACTACGGTTATTATTCTAATTTGCCTGGTCCAGCTGATTCAGTTCGGCGGGGACAGGATTGCAAGATTAGTAGATAAAAGATAAAAGATAAAAAAATGGGGGTTATTTTAAATGAAAAAGCTTATTTATTCAGTCGTTTTATTCTTAACAATCGGATTGCTTGCAGCATGCAGCAGCGATTCAGCTTCAAACGGAGATACGAAGGAAGACAAGAAGGAAGTCACATTTGGAGCGACTTCTGGCCCTTACAGTGATATGGTTTCCAAAGCAATCAAACCATTGCTTGAGAAAAAAGGATATGAAGTGAAAGTTGTGGAATTCAGCGATTACATCCAGCCTAACTTAGCTTTATCAAAAGGGGACCTTGATGCAAACCTATTCCAGCACAAAGTGTATATGGAGAATTTCGCAAAAGAGCATGACCTTGAATTATCTGAAGTTATTGTCGTCCCAACAGCTCCAATGGGAATCTATTCAAAGAAATTCAATTCACTTGATGAGGTATCAGAGGGCTCTGCCATCGCAATTCCAAATGACCCAACAAATGCTGCCCGTGCCTTTCTGATTCTAGAAGACGCTGGTTTGATCACTCTTGATCCGAACGCTGATCCACTTACTGTTTCTGAAAAGGATGTAAAAGATAACGTCAAGAATCTGCAGTTCAAGCCAATTGAAGCAGCACAGCTGCCAAGAGCAGTAGAGAGTGTAGATCTTTCTGCCGTTCCAGGAAACTTTGCACTAGCAGCAAAAATGAATCTGCTTGATGCTCTGCAGCTTGAAAAAATGCCTGACCAGTACCGCAATCGTGTTGTCATTAATACAAAAGACGAAAATGCACAATTTGCAAAGGATATAAAAGAAGTTGTAGAATCAGCAGAATTTGAAAAAGTAATTGATGAAGAGTTTAAAGGCTTCGGAAAGCCTGAGTGGATGGAATAGGCTGATTCTTATTCTGAATGTGATCTATTTTTATCCATGATAAAGTCCCATGATACCTGAAGAGAATTCAGAGTTTCATGGGACTTGTTCATTTTTATAGCGCTCTCCCCTATAAATTGGTTAATATATTAACAGAGATTTCTTTTTGTTATGCTACCTGAAAAAAACATAAATGGTTACAGAGGGAGAATTATGAATAGACGAGATAAGAGATCAAGACACTTGGCAGCTATATCGCTGGCAATTATGGGAGTGGGTTTCCTCGCAGCGATTCCGTTTCAGGAATCATTAATCGGAAAGCTGTTAATGGGGGGATTCGAAGCAGGCCTTGTAGGCGGACTTGCTGACTGGTTCGCTGTAACAGCCCTTTTCAGGCATCCAATGGGCATCCCGATTCCGCATACGGCACTCCTGCCTAAAAATCGTGAAAAGGTGACACAGTCATTAATCAATATGCTCGAGAATGATTGGCTCACTAAAGAGAGCATCATGGATAAATTCACGCAGATTCACATTCTGGATAAAATTTTTGAGACAGTCGAAAAAGAACTGCATTCAGAGTCCGTGAAAAAAAACATTCAATCCTTCAGCCTTGAGATTGCAAACAAAGTTGATGTGGAAAAATTCGCTCCTTCCATTGAAAAGGAGATCAAAGACTTCCTGTTAACAGCTGATGTCTCAGTGCTTTTGCAAAAAGCTTCAAGTCATGTGTTAGCTAAGCAATATGATGAAGCCGCATTTAACTATATGCTCGCAGAGACTGAAAAATGGGCATCCAAAGAGGAAGCGAAAATGGTCCTCGGCAAGCTTGGCAAACAGGCAATTGAGACTACCCAGGCAGACGGATTGTTAAAATTCGCGATTCAATCCTTCAGCAATATGATCACCGAAGAGAAAATCGGCAATATGCTGCAGTCTTTCATTTTAAAGAGAATGAACAACCTTAAACAAAGTGACAATCGATACAGGCACATGATTCTTGAGAAGGTTCGCAAAGAGCTTGGAAGCATTGATGAACGAGAAGCGATAATGTTAGAAATCCAAAGCTGGAAAAATAAAATGGTGGAAGAGTTGGAGATTTCAAACCAAATCAAAGACGTGCTCGCAAAGTTCAAGGAACGTGCAATCTCTTTTATTGAAAAAGAGAGCTTTGTTGATGACCACGTAATTCCTATTGTGAACAAATTCATCGATGAGATTAAGAATGATCCTGAAAAAGTGGCAGGCATTGAGAGATGGCTTCATACAAAACTTGCTGGACTGATTGAAAGGAACCATTCAAAGATTGGCAAGCTAGTTAGGGAAAATCTCGACAAACTCGATACAGAAACATTGATCGACATGATGGAAAACAATATCGGAAAAGACCTGCAGTGGATCAGGGTCAACGGTGCAGTTTGCGGCTTCCTGATTGGGATAGGACTAACGATCTTTAAACTTCTTATTATGTAAAAAAACGGCAGACACTCGATGTTCCTCATGAAAAAAGGCTTGGTTGCTGACCAAGCTCAGACTGTAGACAAACTCGATTAAAGAGAGCTTGTCTACAGTTTTTTATCTTGGGTGGGTAGTAAAACAGGTCTGTTGATTTCCGTTCCAGGCGCTTCGCTTTCCGCGG
>NZ_JBALSS010000025.1:102565-103620 GCF_036967045.1 Bacillus sp. JJ1609
GTCTCACCTGTCCAGCTGATCCCGCCGGAGTCTTCGCGCCTTCCACTACAATCAACAGGGTTTCAATAACTGATCGGTGAACTGTATCTTTGTCGACAAACTGAGGCTTGGTTGCTAACCAGGCCTTTTACTATGCTCAATAAATACCATAGCAGAGAAAATCCCTGCACCGCGCTAGGCCAGTAAGAGCCGCGGTACAGGGATTCTTAAGTTTAAGAGGTTGTGGTTTATGTCTCATGGAATCTTAGGAAATTTTATCGGGTTTCTCAGCACTTTGTCTGAAAATTGTTTTGCGGATGAATGGTATTACCCAGTGGTCTAAACCGTATCTTCCAGCATTGTAGCCAGCGAATAGGATTAAGAAGCCGAAGAAGATATCAGTTGGGTTATGTGAGACGGTACCGGCAAGGAAGAAAGAGAAGTTCATCAATAAACCAAAGAACATCGCAGCAGTTGTCAGGCATCCAAGGATCAGACCGAGACCGACTAAGAATTCACCAACAGGAACGATGAAATTGAAGAGGTCAATGTTTGGAAGTGCGAAGTTTTCAAGGAAAGACACATACCATCCATACACCATGTTTCCGTCTGGACCCTTAACCGGATTAGCTATGGCATTTTTTAAATATCCTGTGGCATCGAAGCCATCCCCAGTCAATTTACCCCAGCCAGCATGCATCCAATTATAACCGAGCCATAAACGCAACACTGTAAAAAGACCAGCCGCGACATTGCTTTCTCTTAACCATTTTGCGAACATATAAATCGCTTCCCTTCGAGGATAAGTAATGATTGATTACACTACAATATATTGAATTTCATTAAAAAAGATGAGAGGTACGGAACCATGTTCACAAATCAGCAACAACAATTTGACTGATTTATGAACGTAGCTAGAAGAGGAAGAAGGGGGGAGGGCTTAAAGCAAGGGAAAATCAATGATGATATTACAAAAAAAGAGGCTATCCCAAAAGATATAAACTTTTGGGCACCCTCATTTTATTTTTAGGATGGCAGTATAAATGGGACGTTGATTTCCGTTCCAGGCGCTTCGC
>NZ_JBALSS010000025.1:103712-113152 GCF_036967045.1 Bacillus sp. JJ1609
AGTCTACGCGCCTTCCACTCCAATCAACTTTGTTTTAAAATTCAATTTTAATCGCAAAATAAAATAGATAAAATAATAAAAGAGGTGACTCTTAGGTCGAATTTAATCGACCTTTTGAGTCAGCCTCTTCAACATATATTCGGTTTGGCTCTGCCGAATTCTTATACAGCGTTATTTATTGTTTCATTTGTTTTCTTAAGGACAGTTTTGCGCATGAATGGAACAACCCAGCGGTCTAAACCGTATTTGCCAGCGTTGTAGCCAGCGAACAAGATGATGAAGCCAAAGAAGATGTCAGTTGGGTTATGAGATACTGTTCCGGCAAGGAAGAAAGAGAAATTCATGACTAAACCGAAGAACATTGCTGCAGTTGTTAAGCATCCAAGAATAAGACCAAGACCGATCAGGAATTCACCAAGCGGAACGATGAAGTTAAAAAGATCGATATTTGGAATGGCGAAGTTATCAAGGAAAGATACATACCAGCTGTAAACCATGTTTCCATCCGGGCCTTTAACCGGATTGGCAACAGCATTTTTTAAAAATCCAGTAGCATCGAATCCTTCACCAGTTAATTTTCGCCATCCAGCGTGCATCCAGTTATATCCGAGCCAGACACGTATGACAGTCAACAGGCCAGCAGCAACATTGTTTTCTCTTAACCATTTCGCGAACATTTAAATCGCTTCCCTTCAAAATAAGTAAATATTGATTACACTAACAATATATCAGAATTTGGAATTAAAATGAGGTATTTGTGAAATAGTTCACAGAAACGAAACAACAAATTGACAGAATTTTGAACAATAAGGAATAAGGACTCAATTCTTCTTTGCATGGTGAACGAGAACAAAAATACATGCTAGGTAAACAAAACCCGCTTGATTGAAGCAAGAGTTTTAAAATCTAAATATTTGAAAGATTATTATTTACCGAATAGGATACACTTAGAGGTATAAATTGAGAAAATCCATCAAAGGCTAAAATAGACTTTTAAAAAATATGGGTAGGGGTATATGGAGGAATAGGATTATCACGATTCAAATTCAAACTAGTATATAGTAGCTTTTTATAATAAAGAGGAGGAAATTCAAATGTATTTCAAATCTTTTTTTGACGAACAGCTAGCCCATATGTCTTATTTGATTGGATGTCAGCGAACTGGGGAAGCTATTGTAATCGACCCGGCGAGGAACATTCAGCCATACTTTGATGTTGCCAAAAAAGAAGGGTTCAACATCTCCGCTGCGACTGAGACCCATATCCATGCAGACTATCTTTCTGGCGCAAGAGAGCTTGCTCACCACCATGGAGCAAAGCTTTATGTTTCAGATGAAGGGGATAAGGACTGGAAGTACCAATATGTCGATCAATATGAACATGAATTGCTGACTGAAGCGTCGACATTTAAAATAGGAAATATCCATTTTGATGTAATCCATACACCGGGCCACACGCCGGAAAGTATCTCCTTCCTGCTCACTGACAAAGGTGGCGGTGCCAATGAGCCAATGGGAATCTTCACCGGTGATTTCCTGTTCATTGGCGATGTGGGACGTCCTGATTTGCTTGAAAAAGCGGCGGGTGTGGCAGGTACATCTGAATCCGGCGCACGTCAGATGTTTGAGTCGCTGCGCAAGGTAGAGAAGCTTTCTGACTTCCTTCAGGTTTGGCCGGCACATGGGGCGGGAAGCGCATGCGGAAAATCGCTTGGAGCGGTTCCGATGTCGACACTCGGCT
Organism: Bacillus sp. JJ1609; assembly: GCF_036967045.1. Lineage (NCBI taxonomy): Bacteria > Bacillati > Bacillota > Bacilli > Caryophanales > Bacillaceae > Bacillus > Bacillus sp. JJ1609. The sequence goes on from NZ_JBALSS010000025.1 coordinate 105,453, forward strand.
ATGAGAAGAAATTTAACTGGGCATTCCAAATCAAAGAAGAAGAAAAGTTCATAGAGGAGCTGCTGGCAGGGCAGCCTGAACCACCAAAGTATTTTGCCCAAATGAAAAAGCTGAATAAGACAGGACCTGAGTTGCTGCGCAAAGAAGAAACGTCTAAAGTATCTCTATCTGAAGCAGCCAATGCGGTGATCGTCGATACACGCCCTGCAAAAGAATTCGCTGCAGGCCATGCAGAGGGCACAATCAACATTCCGTATAACAAATCATTCACGAACTGGGCAGGCTGGCTGTTAAGCTATGATCATGATATTGTCTTAATTGCCGAACAGGATCAATTAACTGATATTAAAAAATCGCTGCAGTCAATAGGACTCGACCAGGTAACTGGATATGTTGTTCCAACAGAACTCAGCAGTGATCTTGAAAAATATAAAGATATCCCTGCCAGCAAGGCAAAAGAACTGATGGAAGATGAAGATTACTTTGTCATTGACGTCCGTAACCAGAGCGAATGGGACAGCGGCCACATTCCTGGCGCACACCATTTGATGCTTGGTACGCTCACAGACAATCTTGACGAGATTCCAAAGGACAAGAAAATCATCGCTCACTGCCAGTCAGGTGCCCGCTCCGCAATCGGAACAAGCCTGCTTCTGAAAAATGGTTTCAAGGATGTACTGAATTTGGAAGGCGGCTTCTCCGCTTGGGAAAAAGAAGGTCTTCCAGTGAAGAAAGATTAATATAGTTTAAGCCAGCTCTCCATTCGAGCTGGCTTCACTTGTTTTTATCAAAGACTTGTTTTCGTTTAAAATATGAAAAAACGATGACCAAATGATTAATTAATTTGAAACAATAGTCAAATCTGTTGATTCTCACGCTATTCCGTTTTATGTTAATTAAAAACAGATAGCGTGATATGAGGAGATCAATATGAAGATTCTTGTGATTGAGGATAATGAAAGTGTCTGTGAAATGATTGATATGTTTTTTTTGAAAGAAGGAATTTCAGGTGAGTTTGTTCATGACGGTCTTAAAGGTTATGAAACGTATAAAAATGGAAGCTGGGATTTATTGATTGTGGACTGGATGCTTCCTGGCATGGACGGTGTTACACTTTGCAGGAAGATCAGACAGGAAGGCAGTGAGGTGCCGATCATCATGCTGACTGCGAAGGACAGTGAGAGTGACCAGGTTCTTGGACTTGAAATGGGTGCGGATGATTATGTGACCAAACCGTTCAGTCCATTGGCGCTGATGGCTAGGATTAAGGCTGTAGCCCGCCGGTATCAAAAACAGCAGCCTGAAGAAAAGGGCTTAATTGGCACCACTCACCTTAAAATTAATAAAGAAACCCGTGAAGTCATGCTGAATGGACAGCCAGTCGCTAATTTGACACCGAAGGAATTTGACATTCTTTTATTTTTTGTGCAACATCCTCGCCAGGTTTTCACAAGGGAGCAGCTGCTTGAGCGTGTGTGGGGTTACCAATTTTACGGTGATGAACGAACGGTGGATGTCCATATCAAGCGGCTGAGAAAGAAACTAGGCACCGAAGCACAGCCATTATTCCATACAGTGTGGGGAGTAGGCTATAAATTTGATGAATCGGTCGATGGGCATGAAGGTTAAATATATTTACCAGCAATTCATCAGCCATATCAGCATTATCATCGTAGCTTTTCTCATCCTTAGTTTGCTGTTCACTCATTATGTTGAAACACTGGTATATAAGAATAAAACAGAAGAACTGATCGAATACGGAGATAATATCTGGCGTGATTTAGGGAGGGGAAATGAACGTCCCGAGCAGATAATCAATCAGTACGCCCGCGTTCTATTCTCCAGGGATATACAATTTAGTGTTTTTGATCAAAACGTGCAGCTGCTCAACCCAATCAGATGGAGAGGGCCGGCAATTGAGTTTACCGAAAAGGAATGGAGAAAGCTTACAGAAGGGGAACCAATTGTCATGAAGTATGACCTCAAGCGCTATGATCAGGCGGTAACCCTTGTAGCACTGCCTTTTATTGACAACGGGAAATTTATCGGCGGCATTTTACTCACATCTCCAATCAGCGGAGCACGGGAAATGATTGCTGAAATCAATAAATACCTTTTTTATACTGTGCTGGTTGCTCTTGCAGTAGCCTTTCTCCAAAGCTGGCTGCTGTCGCGGATCCATGTCAACAGAATCAAAAGGCTGCAGGAAGCAACATCTCTTGTATCGGCAGGTGATTACACTGTGAAGGTACCATCCTCCGATTTTGATGAAATCGGCGAACTGGCAGAGGATTTTAACAGTATGGTAAGCAAGCTGGATGAATCAAAAGGGGAGATTGAAAGTCTCGAAAATCGCCGCAGACAATTCATGGCTGATGTATCCCATGAATTGCGTACTCCGTTGACCACGATCAGCGGCGTAATTGAAGGCTTGAAGAATAATATGATACCTGAGGCTGAAAAGGAGAGAGGCATCAGTCTTGTGAGCAAGGAGACGAAGCGCCTGATCAGGCTTGTGAATGAAAATCTGGATTATGATAAAATCCGCTCAAACCAGGTCCAGCTCATTAAAGAAGATATCGAGCTTCTCGAGGTATTTGAAATCATTAAAGATCAGCTTGATATGCAGGCTGCAGAACGCAATAATCGTATTATAATTGAAGTGGAAGATTCAGTTATGGTACATGGTGATTATGACCGGCTCGTCCAGATTTTGATCAATATTACGAAAAACAGCATCCAGTTTACCGAGAACGGCACAATTAGGCTTAAGGGATGGATGGCTGGGCATAGAACGCTGATTGAAATTGAGGATTCCGGCATTGGAATTCAGCCGGAGGAAATTGAAAAGATCTGGCACCGCTTTTACAAAGCCGATATTTCCAGGACGAGTAATCCTTTTGGTGAATTTGGTCTTGGACTGTCAATCGTTAAGCAGCTTGTCCAGATGCATGAAGGTAAGATCCATTTAGAAAGCGAGCATGGAAAAGGGACAAAGTTTGTGATTGAGCTGCCATTTAGTTAAAATGAAAATGATAAGCAGCAGGCAAAGCCTACAGCTTTTGCTTTTGTTTGTTTTAATGGATTTAATACAAAGCGCTTGCGCTTTTTGTTATTTTGAAAGGGTGAACGATGTGGTACGTTTCGGAGTAGTAGGTACGAATTGGATTACAGAAGCATTTTTAAAAGGTGCAAGCAATCATGAGGCATTCCAGCTGACAGCGGTTTATTCCCGCACTGAGCAGAAGGCTGTTGAGTTTGCGGAAAAGTTTGGGGTTGAGCACACTTTTACAGAATTAGAGGAAATGGCGAAAAGCGATGTAATCGATGCCGTATATATTGCAAGTCCCATTTCCCTCCATGCAAGCCAGGCCATCACCTTCATGGAAAATGGCAAGCATGTTCTCTGTGAAAAGGCGATTGCATCAAATGGCAGGGAATTAGATGATATGATCCAAACAGCGAGAGAGCATAATGTAGTATTGATGGAAGCATTGAAATCTACTTTGATGCCGAATTTCAAGGCGGTCCAGGAAAATCTGCATAAAATAGGAACGGTGAGAAGGTATTTTGCAAGCTATTGTCAGTACTCCTCCCGTTACGATTCCTATAAAGAGGGAAAGGTGTTAAATGCCTTCAATCCCGCGTTTTCTGCTGGTTCGTTGATGGATATTGGCATTTACTGCATCTATCCGCTTGTCGCTTTATTCGGAGAACCTAAGGGCATTCAGGCGAATGGATATGTATTGAATTCTGGTGTAGATGGGGAAGGCAGCCTCTTGTTGAAGTATGATGAGATGGACGCGATTATCATGTTTTCCAAGATTACAAACTCATCACTGCCATCTGAAATCCATGGTGAGGATGGCAATATCAGAATTGATAAAATCAGTTCTCCTGAAAAAGTAGAAATCATCTATCGAGACGGAAGAACAGAGGATTTAACAAGGGAGCAAATCACAGATAATATGTTTTATGAAGCTGAGGAATTTATTACTTTGATTCAACAGGGGCAATCAGAATCAGTAAATAATTCACTGGAACATTCAAGAATCACGATGAACATCCTGGATGAAGCTAGAAGACAAATGGGAGTGACATTCCCAAGTGACCAGGAAGGCTGATAAAAACGGGCAGGTGCTTAAAAAGCGCCTGCCCGTTTTTATTAAAACCTTAATAATTCAAAAACTTAACGCACACAGGGTCCGGAACTTTTACCTCAGAGTCAAGCAGCGTAAGTCTCCCTGTTTCCTTATCTCGTGAATAAAGCACGACATTGCTTGAATTCTGGTTTGAGGCAATCAAATACTTTTCACTAGGGTCTAAAACGAAATCCCTAGGCCAATTGCCTTCGGTCGAGGTATGCTCCACAAATGATAGCTCGAAGCTTCCAGGTTTCACTTCGAACACAGCAATGCTGTCATGACCGCGGTTGGCAGCATAGACAAACTTACCATCAGAGGAAATGTGAATGGCGCTTCCTTGGTTATTTTCTTTAAAATCATCAGGAAGTGTTGAGACAGCCTGAAGTTGTTGGAAGCTCCCATCCTCCGAATGATATTTCAGCACTAGAACCTCAGAGCTGAATTCTGTCATTAAATAGGCATATTCACCGTTTGGATGGAACGTAAGATGTCTTGGACCACTGCCTGGTGCGATATTCAAAATACTTTTCTCCACCAATTTGCCATTGTCCAAAGAATAGGTAATCAGCTGATCGATTCCTAAATCAATGACAGCAGCATATTTTTCATCAGGGGTAAAGCCGCTATAATGCGTGTGGGCTTTCTCCTGTCTTTCATCAGGACCTGAACCTTCGTGAAAGATGCTTGATACCACAGCTCGGATTTCTCCATTTTCAGGAATTAAACGGTATGAATCGGCAGAACCTTTATGATAGTTGGCTGACAAGAGGAGGCTGTTATCCTTATTTACGCTTACATGGCAAGGTGAAGCTCCTTCTGAGATTTGTTTGTTAATCAAGGAAAGCTCTTTGGATTCCAGAATTCTGTACCCCGCGACACCGCCTGAGTTTCCTTCCTTTGCAACAGAATAAAGATACTGATTATCCTTACTGATGGTAAGATAGGTCGGATTCTCAAGAGAGGCAGCAGCTTTCACATCGGTAATTTTTCCATTTGCCGCATCAAGGGTAAAAGAATAGATCCCTTTGCTGTCTCCTTTTGTATAAGTGCCAATATAGCCTGTGAATTTTTCGTGAGTTGTCATTAGCAAAGCCTCCAATATCATTTAGCTTTATTTTGGTTTGATTTAAGTTCATCTATAGTCTAGCAAAAATCCAGTCGCGAATAAAATGTTCTGGACAAACTCAGGTGATAAGGAGCGACTGGCAAAACAAATTTTTTGAAAAACAAACAATCTTCACGGCCTGACGTTTATTTTTTCAATATAACGGTATAGTTAAAGAGAGGCAGTAGATTTTAGATGTGTAAATCTAGACATTAAACTGTATAAGAGATATGCTCTTTAATAATAACTTTTTCAGTGATTAAGGAGGTTTATTATGAGTTTGCAGAAACAGATTATTGAAGCACTGAATGTCCGTCCGGAAATCAATCCGCAGGAGGAAATTCAGAAGAGAATTGGCTTCCTGAAGGAATATTTACTAGCTTCGAAAGCAAAAGGATTTGTACTTGGGATCAGCGGAGGCCAGGATTCGACACTTGCAGGAAGGCTGGCTCAATTAGCGGCTGAAGAGCTGCGTTCTGAAGGTGTCGATGCAAAATTCGTTGCTGTCCGCCTTCCATACAAGGTTCAAAAAGATGAAGAGGATGCGCAGCGTGCACTGGATTTCATTAAACCTGATAAGATGATTACCTTCAATATTCAGCCTGCTGTTGATACATTCAATACACAATTTGAAGAAGCGATTGGCGATTCTCTTACAGATTTTAACAAAGGGAATGTTAAGGCGCGTATGAGGATGATTACACAGTATGCGATTGCCGGGCAGGAAGGTTTGCTTGTCATCGGCACAGACCATGCTGCTGAAGCGGTAACGGGATTTTTCACAAAGTATGGCGATGGCGGAGCCGATTTGCTGCCGCTAACTGGGCTGAACAAGAGACAGGGAAGGGAGCTTCTCAAGGCATTGAATGCTGAAGCAAGATTATACTTGAAAGAACCGACAGCTGACCTTCTAGACAACAAGCCCCTTCAAGCTGACGAGACAGAACTTGGAGTGAGCTATGAAGCAATTGACGATTATCTGGAAGGAAAGCAGATTGCAGAAGGTGATGCTGCGAAAATTGAGTCCAGATATATGGTTTCAGAACATAAGAGACAGGTACCGGCGTCGATGTTCGACTCCTGGTGGAAAAAATAAAGAAAAGCCTGGCCAAATGGCCAGGCTTATTTAATGCCATTATTCAAGTTCGGTAATTGCAAAACTTCTGGGATCTTCCTTTTCAGTGACCTTGTCAATTTTATCCGTAAACATTTGAAAAACTCGCTTTTTTTCTTCAAGTTCCTTGATGTATTCCTTCAGGTCATTGAATTTTTGTTCAAATGGCTGGTGGTACAATTCACGAATCTTCCTGTTCAAATCAGGATTAACGGTCGATTGGACAACCTGCTTTGTAATGTTGTATTTATATGTATAAACTTTTAACTCGTTTTTTATCTCTTCATATTCCGCATCAATTTCATTCAAGATTTCTTCAATTTCCGCTTTCCATTCATCTAGCGACATCTTAACATGCTGTTCCATAAGGATCCTCCTGCCATTTCGCCTATATTCAAGCTTCTTCCTTCTATTCTATCAACCTAGTTTTACATAGGTGTTGCGGCTTTATTACATTGTGGAAACAAAAGGATTGTTGTCTAACTTGAAAGTTCCTATTAATTGAAAAAGAATAATCATAATGATATAGGAACAAAGATTCATTTTTGTTAGAAAATGGCGAATTTTGTTGAATTGATGGTACGTAAGTTTTATATTTTAAATAGGACAGAAAAAGGCAAACTTATCGAAAGGTAGGGACGCAAAGCCACGAGTCTAAGGTGTTTTCGCTATGATCGTCGGGTTGCCAAAAAAGGATCGGATGATTTAAAAGATGGGCCAAAGGTGTTGTTTTTGACTTTGTCGAAAAACCGCCATCTTTTTGGAGGATTTTTCTATTTGTACCTGTTTTCACATATTAGCATGTTTTTTATGTTATTTGGTTCAAACAACTCATGAAAAAACCGTTTAAATGTGAAAAGTACTGAAAATGACGTTTGCAAAGCGTTATAGAGGTTAAATAATACTTAAGTACTTGACAGGGCATATAATAAGATACTCCTTTTGGCAGATTTGTTCCATTTCAGCATCGGTTTTTTGTCAGCAGGAAAAAAGATTAAAAGAAAGGTGGAGGAATTATTGACTGTTTTGTTTGGGACTGTAGAGTATTTTGAACGTGAAATCGAGTTTCATTTAGCAGAGGTTGAAAAGAGAGAACGGCTGCAGGAAGAAATCAGTCAAATCCAGGTGAAACTGGAGGAAGAACTACTTAACGATTTCATCTGTGATGAGAAACTTCGGATGGAATGCCTGCAGAATCTATCAAACGCCTGCAGCAAATTAACAGGAGATTATGTTGTATAAAAACTATTAAACTATAAAAGCCTGTGGTAGCGACCACAGGCTTTTATCTATGTGATAAGAAAATATAAAATTCACTTCGAGAATTGTCCAGCTC
>NZ_JBALSS010000025.1:113307-118702 GCF_036967045.1 Bacillus sp. JJ1609
CTTGCGCTTTTCTTATTACTCGACTACATTTTCGATGATGGTTGCGACACCCATTCCTCCGCCGATGCAGAGAGTAGCCAATCCGTATTTTTGTTCTCTCTTTTTCAATTCATGAATCAAAGTGACCAGGATTCTCGCACCGCTCGCTCCAATTGGATGGCCAAGTGCGATTGCTCCGCCGTTGACATTGACGTTGTCTTCGCTCATGCCAAGCTCTTTCATTACGGATAGCGCCTGTGCTGCAAAAGCTTCATTTGCTTCAACCAGGTCAATGTCAGTCAATTCCATCTCTGCTTTTTTAAGTGCTTTTTTAACAGCATCGACTGGGCCAATACCCATCATGGAAGGGTCAACACCAGCGGACGCATTTGCCTTGATTGTTACAAGCGGTGTAACACCAAGTTCTTTTGCTTTTTTGCCGCTCATTACAACGACAGCAGCTGCACCGTCATTGATTCCAGAAGCATTGGCTGCTGTTACAGAACCATCTTTTTTAAATGCCGGCTTTAACTTGCCTACCTTCTCAAGTGTGCTGCCGAATTTAGGATGCTCATCCTGGTCAACGATGATTGGGTCGCCTTTACGCTGTTTTACTGCGACAGGAACGATCTCATCTTTGAAACGACCAGAGGTGATTGCTGCTTCAGCTTTATTTTGGCTTTTTACGGCAAAAGAATCCTGCTCATTACGGGAGATTTCATATTTATCGGCAAGGTTCTCAGCTGTGACGCCCATATGATAGTCATTGAATGCACATACAAGTCCGTCGCCAAGCAATGTATCAACTAGCTTTTGATCTCCCATCTTGAAGCCTTCGCGTGCACCTTTAAGAACGAAGGGAGCCTGACTCATGTTTTCCATGCCACCGGCAACGACGATCTCTGCATCTCCGGCAGCAATCGCCTGATACGCAAGATGGACTGCTTTTAAGCCAGAGCCGCATAGCTTGTTGATTGTCATAGATGGGCAGGTTTCAGGAAGTCCAGCTCTCATGGCAGCCTGGCGCGCAGGGTTTTGGCCTAGACCAGCCTGCAGTACGTTCCCCATGATTACTTCATCAACCGCATCAGCACTGACATTTGCTTTTTCTAAAGCTGCTTTGATTGCTGTTGCTCCTAAATCTACTGCAGAAACACCAGAGAATGCCCCGCCAAAGGCACCAGTCGCTGTTCTAACAGCACTTGCGATTACAATTGTATTTTCCATTTTTCAAGCCCCTTTCGAAGTAAATATTCTAATGGGGGGACTAAATCCCCCTATATCTTTAATCATAATGATTCAGGAAAAAATTGTCACTTTATAGCAAAGCTAGAGATTACAGTATTATACAAGTCCAGTAAGTTTGTAGATTGCAATAATGAAGAATACTGCAAGCGTTTTGATTACAGTGATCATGAAAATATCTTTATAGGATTGTTTATGTGTTAAACCTGTTACTGCAAGCAATGTGATAACAGCCCCGTTATGCGGAAGCGTATCCATACCGCCGGATGCCATAGAAATGACACGGTGCATAACCTCTGGCGGAATGTTGAATTGGGTTATTGCTTTCATATATGTGTCTGCCATCGCACTTAAGGCAATACCCATACCGCCGGATGCGGAACCTGTAACCCCCGCAAGAGTGGTTGTTGTCACTGCTCCGTTGATTAACGGATCTGAGAAAGTGGTTGAAATTCCTTTACTCACTACAGAGAAACCAGGAAGGGAAGAAATGACTCCGCCAAATCCATATTCAGCACCTGTGTTCATTGAAGCAAGCAATGCTCCTCCGATAGCGGTATTAATTCCTACCTTGAAGCCCCCTGTAACACCTTTCCAGTTATACAATAGGGTAGCGATAATCCCTAGTATTAGTGCCAATTCAACGGACCAGATTCCGACGACTGCAGGAATTTGGATTGTTCCGTAAGCTTCAAGCCCGATTTTCGAGAAGTCAAAGCCATTAGGATACCACTTAGGAAGATTCACTGTGAAAAACTTGTTAGCTACTCCAACCAGGACTAATGGAACGAAAGCCAGTACTGATTTTAGAGTGCTTGTATTTGCAGTCATATCGATTTTTGCTACGCCTTCTTCAAGGGCATCTGCTTCGGCAGTTGCTGCTGATTCAGCGTTATCAAATCCGTAAAAACCTTCGCCACGTTTAGCCGCTCTTTTTCTAAGTGTTTCAAGGTAAATCATACCAAGAGTGAAAACGAGAATCGCACCTATGATACCAAGTGTTGGTGCTGCATAGATATCTGTTCCAAAGAAGCCTGTTGGAATAACGTTCTGGATTTGCGGTGTGCCTGGAAGTGCATCCATTGTGAAGGTGAAGGCACCAAGCGCAATTGTTCCAGGAATGAGTCTTTTTGGAATGTTTGCTTCCCTGAATAAGTTTTTAGCAAAAGGATAGATTGCGAATACTACAACGAATAAGCTTACGCCGCTGTATGTTAAAATTGCGCCCATCAAAACAATAGCAAGAATTGCGCGAGTACCGCCAACTAGTTTAATGATTGATTTGGCGATTGATTCAGCAATTCCGGACATTTCAACAACTTTACCGAATATAGCACCAAGCAAGAAAACAGGAAAATAGCTTTTGATGAAACCAACCATTTTTTCCATGAAGATATTGCTGAAGAACGGAAGTACATGGCTCGGATCTGTCAGCAGTACTGCAAGCAGCGCTGCTATTGGTGCAAACAGAATTACGGAAAATCCTTTGTAAGCTGTGAACATCAATAATCCAAGAGCGAGGAGAATAATAAATAGCTCCATATGGGAATCCCCTTTCTAATACTCAAGACGTTGTCTATGAATTGTTTTTTTATACTGCTGTATATTTACGGATGCTTGCTGGTTTTTCATCCTTTAAACCCATAGGTTCATTCGTGAAAATCCTGCTGTCCATTAACTTTAAGTCTTTAGCAATCAACGGTCTGAAATTCATTTGAGACAGAATATCTTTTTCAAGATTGATCCCTGGCGCAATTTCTGTCAGGGTAAGTCCTTCGGGCAATAGTTCAAAGACTGCACGCTCTGTAATATAGATTACTTTTTTCTTATTTTCACGGGCAACATCACCGCTGAAAGTAACCTGTTCTACTTCCTCCAGAAATTTTCTCGCTTTGCCCTCCTGGAGGATTTCAAGCTTGCCGTTATCCGCCTGGACCTTTAATCCGCCTGCCGTGAAGGTTCCGCAAAATGCAATCTGGCTGGCATTTTGCGTGATATTGATGAATCCACCGCAGCCTGCTATTTTAGGGCCGAATTTTGATACGTTGATATTGCCTTTGCCATCACATTGCGCAAGGCCAAGGAACGCAGCATCAATCCCGCCGCCATCGTAAAAATCAAACATATATGGTTGATCAACGATAGCCTGTGGACCGATTGAACAGCCGAAATCAAGGCCGCCGGCCGCCGTACCACCAATTGCACCAGGTTCCAATGTTGGTGTGAACTGGTCATTCATTCCCTCTTCCTGTAGGACGTTTGCGATTATTTCTGGCACTCCGATTCCATAGTTTAATACTTTAGTATTTTCATTCAGAAGCATTGCTGCACGGCGAGCAATAACCTTTCGCTCGTTTAGCGGGTATGTTTTATCAGATTGCTGGTGAACGACATCCCCGCGGTAGAAATCCTCATTCAGCTGCGTGCCAAATGTTTGCATATGATTCGCAGGGTTTTCAACAACGACAACATAATCAACCAAAATTCCCGGAATGGCAACCAGCTTAGGATCGATTGTACCGTTTTTGACGATTTTCTCTACCTGTACAATCACTTTTCCGCCGCTGTTGCGTGCATTCATGGCAATTGAAAGGATTTCAAGTGTAAGCGGCTCTTTTTCAAAACTAATGTTACCGTTTTCATCAGCAACCGAACCTTTCAAGAGAGCAAAGTCAATCTGCTGTGTTTTATAGGCAAGATAAGGTTTGCCATCGAAAGTTACTTTTTCGACGATTTCATCCTTCGTGACTTCATTCAGTTTGCCGCCATCAAGGTCTGGATCCACAAAAGTCCCAAGACCAACATGAGTAACCGTTCTCGGTTTGCCTGCAGCTCCATCACGGAACATTTGCGAAATGACGCCCTGCGGCAGGTTATAGGCTTCGATTTTGTTATTGACCACAAGAGGCTGGAATTTCGGAGCAAGGCCCATATGCCCGCCGATAATTCTTTTTACTAACCCCTCGTGGGCATAGTGGTTCATGCCACGGTCCACGCCATCGCCATTCCCTGCTGCATAGACCAGGGTTAAATTCCTTGGTGACTGGTTTTCGATGAATCGATTTTCTACTTCTATATAGATTTCTTCTGCAACGCCCACGCCGATAAAACCACCAAGGCCAACAACGGAATTGTCGGTGATCAGGCTTGCTGCTTCTTTAGATGTAATGATTTTTACAGAAGACATAGTAAACACCTCATTATCTGTTTTTCTTTATTGTGCAAATGAGTGAGTGGGTTATAGCCTTAATCCGCCTGATACTTCAAGAACGTGACCGTTCACATAGCTTGATTCATCACTTGCAAGGAAAAGGACTGCATTAGCAATTTCCTGTGGCTTTCCTAGACGGCCAAGTGGAGTTTTTTCCCGGATTGGCTGGAGGACTTTGTCTGGCACAGTAGCCATCATTTCCGTTTCAACATATCCAGGAGCGATTGCGTTGGACCGAACAGCTGCGCCTTTTCGCGTGAATTCTTTTGCCCATGTATAAGTCATGCCGATGACACCAGCTTTAGTAGCAGCATAGTTTGTCTGGCCGACGTTTCCGTATACTCCTACGACAGAGGAGATGCTCACGATTGATCCTTTGCCATTTTCCATCATAACTGGCGCTACTGCCTGTGTAAGGTTGAAGACGCCTTTCAGGTTAACATCAATGACTGCATCCCACATATCTTCAGTCATCTTTTGGATTAAGGCATCACGTGTAATTCCGGCATTGTTAACAAGAACATCTATAGTACCAAACTCGTTTTTAACTTCTTCCACAAATTTCGCAACCTGGTCACGATTCGTTACATTCAATTCTACATGGCGTACATTTGGCAAATTGTATTCTCCAGTTCCCATATCAAGAGAATAGACTAATTTCGCACCTTCTTGCGCAAACGTTTCCACGATTTGGCGTCCGATCCCTCTTGCTCCGCCTGTAACAATAGCAATTTTACCTTCCATTCTATTCATAATGTAAGCCCCCTACATGAGTTAAATTATCTACCCTCTTAATGTAAGCGTTAACAATGATAAAATAAAATACATATAATTCATATTTGGAATAACTTTTGGTTATAAAGAAATGACTGTTTTAACCTAGACTGTTGATTTCCGCTCCAGGCACTCGCTTTCCGCGGGGCGTCAGGTGAGCCTCCTCGTCGCTTTGCTCCTGCGGGG
>NZ_JBALSS010000025.1:118807-119887 GCF_036967045.1 Bacillus sp. JJ1609
AATCAACAGGTGCAAAAAATCAACAATGACCATTAACACAGCCAAAGAAATAAAAAAGAGAGAGCTCGGACTAATGCCAGGCACTCTCTCGATGGTACATATAAGAATTACTTTAATCTAAATAGGGAGCATGAGTCGCTATTTGATATTTTCTTTTACATATTCAATAAATTTCTTAGCGGCGTAGGAGACATACCGATTTTTCTTTAGGATGATGGCAATCCGCCATGTCATCTCTGGATGGTCAATGGGGATCTGCTTGATGCTTTTACTATTGAATCTGGCTAAAATTGGCCTGGGCATAATGGAAATTCCCTGATTAAGGCAGACTAACTCCGTGAGAAAATCCCACTGTGAGCTTTTGAAGTAGATATTCGGTTCAAAACCCGCCTCCCTGCATGCCTTGACTACATGGTGATGTAGCAGGAAGGTTTCATTAAGCAATGCGAATGTTTCATCTTTTAAGTCCTCGAATACCACCTTTTCGCGGTTTGCAAGCGGATGATCATTGTGTACGATCAGCACTGCCTTATCCTCAGTTACCGGGATATATTCAATCCGGTCCGAAAGTTCGGGCAAAATGACGAGTCCAAGGTCGACATATCCCTTTTCAACCATTTCATATACGGTGACCGCTCCATTTTCAATAATAGAAAGGTTTAGGCCTGGATAATGATTTCGGAAGTTCGCGATCAGAGGGGGAAAATAGCTAGTGCCAATTACAGGCGGTATTCCTACACTTACATTACCGGTCCTTAAATTTTTAGTATCCTGAATGGATTCGGTAATGGAATCCATTTCTGAAAGAATCCTTTGTCCCTCTTCGAACAGTCTTTCTCCAGCATCCGTTAAAGACATTTTATGTTCAGATCTGTCAAACAGCTGAACGCCAAGGTCCTCCTCAAGCTTTTTAATCATTTTACTGAGTGCAGGCTGAGAAAGATGAAGGTTTCTTGCGGCTACCGTAAAGCTGTTATCTTTCGCAACCTGTACAAAATATGATAATTGACGAGTATCCATCCCTATTTCCTCCAATTATTTTAAGGCTCTGTTAAAGCCCGATGTTGTTTTTAAAACCTG
>NZ_JBALSS010000025.1:120088-134760 GCF_036967045.1 Bacillus sp. JJ1609
CCGCGGAAAGCGAAGCGCCTGGAACGAAAATCAACAGCCTTGTTTAACAGAGCCTATTTTAAGGAGTTCATTGCTGATATTGTACCACAAGCTGGCAATTCCCAATTCAGCTCCTGAGAGAAATGCGTTTGAACCTATAAGATAAAGGATATGTTTATCTAGAGGACATCAAAAGGAGAAATGACATGGAGAAAAAAGTGTATAACAAGCTTGTAAGAGATTATTTTCCCGAATTAATGAAAGAAAAGGGAAGGGAAATCGAGTTTGATGTTTTAGACAGCAAGCAATTTAGTGAGAAATTAATGGAGAAATTTAATGAGGAAGTTGAAAAATTTCGTCTTGCTGGTACAGATAGGCTGCTGAGTGAGACTGTAGATCTTTTGGAAGTGATTTATGCCATTGCGGAGCACAGAGGCATAACAGAGTCCGAGGTCGAATTCATGCGGCAACTTAAAAAGAACCGCAGTGGCGGTTTTAGAAAAAAAATCATGTTAAAAACAATATCTGAATAAAAATTGAATAGAACATCCCCTCCGATCAAATGGCTCGGAGGGGAGTTTTATTCATTAAGCAGCTTTATGGGCTGGCTCCGGTGTTTGTTTAAAGACAGTTTTGCGAATGAAGGGGACAACCCAGCGGTCTAAACCGTATTTGCCAGCGTTGTAACCAGCGAACAGGATAATGAAGCCAAAGAAGATGTCAGTTGGGTTATGAGATACTGTTCCGGCAAGGAAGAAAGAGAAGTTCATCACAAGGCCGAAAAACATCGCCGCAGTTGTTAAGCATCCAAGAATTAGTCCAAGACCGATCAGGAACTCACCAAGCGGAACAATGAAGTTGAAAAGATCGATATTTGGAATGGCGAAGTTATCAAGGAAAGATACATACCAGCTGTAAACCATGTTTCCATCTGGGCCTTTTACCGGATTGGCAACAGCATTTTTCAAAAATCCACTAGCATCGAATCCTTCACCAGTTAATTTTCCCCATCCAGCGTGCATCCAGTTATATCCGAGCCAGACACGTATGACAGTCAAAAGGCCAGCAGCAACATTGTTTTCTCTTAACCATTTCGCGAACATATAAATCGCTTCCCTTCAAAATAAGTAATGAATGATTACACTTATAAAATAGCAAATCAATTTGTAAAAATCTGTGAATAAAGTGTGAAGACACAGATAAGCCATAATATTTTGAACAAATTTTGTCAGTCGTTTTCCTTTTTACCACTTTATACTTATATGGGTATTTGGCAAGAGCAATCCGAATTCCTTGCAGCATATCCTGCCAGAAATTAGAATAAGTATAATACGTAATACAAGCTGAGGAGGAGAATGAATATGAGTGAACTATTATTTAAGCAATTTGAAATGACGAGAGGATTTTTCTTAAAAGAAGTTGCAGCGATTTCTGCCGAGCAGGCTAGTGTCCAGCCTGTGGACTTTAACAATACCATCCATTGGCATATTGGCCATGTTTTAACCGTGACTGAGCAATTTCTGATGGGGTATCCTCGTAAATCAAGTCATCTTCCGGCAAATTACATAGAGCTATTTGGCAATGGAACTTGTCCTGCAGATTGGAGTGGAGATGTTCCTTCTGTCGAGGTATTAACTGAGCAATTAAAGTCACAATTAGGGAGAATAAAGGAACTCCCTGCAGTTCTCCTGGATGAGAAGCTTAAAAAGCCATTCCTAGGCCTTGAAACTTTTGGGGAACTTGCAAATATGGCGTTGTTCCATGAATCCTATCATCTTGGACAGATCCATGCGATGAAAAAATTAATAAAGGAATAGTTTAGGATAAGCAGCGCTTATATTGGCCGCTGCTTTATTTTTGTCTGATAACCGGTGCGAAATCAGTCTACTATTAAAACTGGAGGATTATCATCATGTCCCATAAAGAATGTCCATATTGCAATGTATTTGCCGACGCAGAGCAGGAAATCGTCTTTGAGAATGAGACATGCTATTTCATCCAAAAGGAATCGGAGCAGCAAGTCCTGCTTGGCAGCGGCTTGATCATTCCAAAACGCCATAAATCTGATGTGTTTCAGCTATCAGCCCAGGAGTGGACAGATACACAGGAACTCCTGCATCGTGCCAAAGAAATGATGGATCAGCAGTACATGACTGATGGCTACAGTGTCGGGTGGAACACTGGAGAGGCAGGCGGACAGTCCATTTTCCATGCACATCTCCATGTCATTCCAAGGTTTAGGGATGAGCCATACGCTGGCAGAGGAATCAGGTATTGGATCAAGCAGAAGGAGAATATACGGAAAAAAAGAAATCTAGTATGGTAATCTTTTAAGCTATTGATCATTCATGTAATCAGAATTTTCCCAATTAAATTGAATCAAAAATCCCGGGCCGTATGTCCCGGGATTTTGATTTTTAAATGCTCCTTGGGTCTATAGTGGTATAGACATCTATACTGTTACTTAGATAGTCTAAAGATACATCATGAAAGCCTTTTCATAGATTATAAATTTACTAAGAGAGCAATTGCTCGGAAAAGGAGGAAACATGAAGAAAAAACCACTCACAATTGCGTTAGCTGCCGTACTAGGTACTGGAGTGATGATTCCGGTATCATTTGCGGAAGGCTATCCTGGTCCTGGTTCAACGATTGAACAAAGGGAGGGGAAAACCGCGACTGAAAAAGCTCATCCTGTCTTTTCATGGGACAAGCCTGGTCCGTTATCACCCGTGCTGCACAACGGCTCTGTCCGCGGAGCAGGAATGGTCCAGGGGCCGCTTGATGAAATCGATGGCCAAATGGAAAAGATGATTGCTGATCGGGTTATGCCCGGCGCTGTAGCGTTTGTTGCCCGCAGAGGACATATCGTCAAACAAGAAGCCTATGGATACGCCTACCAATATGAAGATGATAAATTCACTGAATCTAGCAGCCCAATCAAGATGCAGGAGGATACAATTTTTGACCTCGCCTCCATCAGTAAAATATTCACTACAACAGCTGCAATGATTCTTTACGATCAAGGGAAATTCGAATTAGATGATAAAGTTTCCAAACACATTCCTGAGTTCGCGGAGAACGGCAAGGAAGATGTGACAATCAGGCAGCTCCTTACTCATACTTCCGGCTTCACTGCCTGGGTACCTCTTTATACAAAAGGAAACAGCCGTGAAGACAGAATCAACCTCGTTTTAAAGCAACCTTTAAGCAATGAGCCGGGCAGCACATATACATACAGCGATCTCAACATGATCACGCTCGGTGTCTTGATCGAACGCCTTTCAGGCCAGCGGCAGGATGAATTTGTTAAGGAACATATCACTGGGCCACTCAACATGAAGAATACAATGTATAATCCTCCTGCTTCACTGAAAAACCGCATTGCAGCCACTGAATATCAGCCATGGACAAACAGGGGTATTGTCTGGGGAGAAGTGCATGACGAAAACGCATGGTCATTGGATGGTGTTGCGGGTCATGCAGGAGTGTTCTCAACAGCAGAGGACCTTGCAAAGTTAGCACATATGTATTTGAATGACGGCCGCTATGGAAGCGTTCAAATCCTCAAGCCGGAAACCGTTAATAAGATTCTTGAAAACCAGATTCCACAATTTCCTGGAGATGACCATGGATTAGGCTGGGAGCTCGCACAGGGCTGGTTCATGGACGCATTATCAGAGGGATCCACGATGGGGCACACTGGCTATACGGGTACATCCATTGTGGCGAATAAGAACAATGGCACGATTGCGATCCTTCTGACGAATCGTGTTCATCCAAGCAGAAGCACTGTTTCTACAAATGTTGCCAGAAGACAGCTGGCAAGACAGGTTGCAGATGCCATTCCTGTTGATATTCCTGATGGATCTGCGTGGTTCTCAGGCTATGGAGATAAGATTCAGCGCTCTTTAACAGCAGAAGTGAAGCTGGACGAACCGGCTAAGCTATCCTTCCAAACATGGCACCGGATTGAGGCTCAAGCAGATTATGGGTACCTGGAAATCTCCGAAGACGGTGAAAATTGGGAAGAAGCAGCTGTCTTTACTGGCAGCAGTGTCGATTGGGATCAGTTTGAAGCGGATATTCCTGAAACAACCAAATTCATCAGATTCCGTTATAAGACGGATAGTT
The DNA here is from genome assembly GCF_036967045.1 of Bacillus sp. JJ1609. Classification (NCBI taxonomy): domain Bacteria; kingdom Bacillati; phylum Bacillota; class Bacilli; order Caryophanales; family Bacillaceae; genus Bacillus; species Bacillus sp. JJ1609. The sequence goes on from NZ_JBALSS010000025.1 coordinate 124,202, forward strand.
ACACGAATGGACGGGGTTGGTATCTCGACAATATTAAACTAGTTAACTCTAATGGTGAACAAGCACCAGCCGAGTTTTCAGGAGAAGGCTGGAGTCAGCGGAATTATTGATCCATTAAATTTCTATGATTTGGATAAAATATGAAAAATGGAGGAGATATGCATGACAAAACTGAGTAAATTATTGGTTTACTCATTGGTTTTACTTCTTGCTTTTTCACAAATGCTGATTGGCAGTTCAGTGAAAAAGGCAAAGGCGGAGGAAACCAATAAAGTGGAAGACCTTGTGATTTATCAGAATGTGCCTGAAGCAGAATTTGAAATCAAGGATGGAACCCTGCAATTGAAGGCTCTTCATGTTTACAGTGAAGGAAACTTCATGCTCGCTTCCAAGAATCTGGAGTGGGAATCTGCAAACAAAAATGTAGCAGAGGTAGACCAAAATGGAAATGTGAAGTTCACCGGTCAAAATGGAAGAACATTCATAACCGTTACAGATGGTGTCTATAAGGACCGTATAGCACTTGATTATAAAGTGAATCCTTCTTCCAAAGAAGATGGGCAAAAAGGAAAGCCTGAATCCGCGGCTGTTGTAATCAAGGAGGGAGGCAAAAGATACGACGTAATCGACAATGCCATCACTAAGATGACTTTGGAAGAAAAAGCCGGTCAGATGCTGATGCCCGATTTCAGGACATGGAAAGGCAGTAACGTAACCGAAATGCTGCCAGAAATCGAGCAGCTTGTTAAGAAATATCATTTAGGCGGTGTCATCCTTTTCCGCGAAAATGTTGTGACTACTGAGCAAACAGCCCGCCTTGTTTCACAATACCAGGAGGCAGCCGAAAAGTACGGTCTGCTGATGACGATTGACCAGGAAGGCGGAATCGTCACAAGGCTTCAATCTGGTACAGATATGCCGGGCAACATGGCTTTGGGAGCAACTCGTTCACCTGAAATTTCCTATAATGTAGGAAACGCAATTGGTGAAGAGCTTGCATCACTCGGCATTAATATGAACTTTGCCCCGGTAATGGATGTCAACAACAATCCAGACAATCCGGTCATTGGTGTTCGTTCATTCGGTGAAGACCCTCAGCTTGTAGCTGATTTAGGAGTAGCTTACACAAAAGGCCTTCAGGAAGCTGGTGTGGCGGCTACAGCCAAGCACTTCCCAGGTCATGGGGACACTGCAGTCGATTCCCATCTTGGATTGCCAGAGGTTCCACATGATAAGGAGCGTTTGAAGGAAGTTGAACTTTATCCATTCCAAAAAGCGATGGAAGCTGGCATTGATGCAATCATGACGGCTCATGTCACTTTCCCTAAAATTGATGGAACAAAGGCGATCTCCCAAAAAACTGGTGAAGAAATCGCAATCCCTGCAACCCTTTCTTATAAGGTGCTGACTGAATTGATGCGTGAAGAAATGGGCTATGAAGGAGTCATTACGACGGACGCGATGAACATGAAAGCGATCGCTGACCATTTCGGTGCTGTAGATGCAGCAATCCGCGCTGTCAAGGCAGGTACTGATATCGTTTTGATGCCTGTTGGGCTAGAGGAAGTTGCAAATGGATTATTGACTGCTGTCAAAAATGGAGAAATAACTGAAGATCGTATTGAGGCATCTGTAAAAAGAATTATAACCTTAAAGGTTAAGCGCGGAGTTATCAAGGAAGAAAATCCACTAACTGTGGATGAAAAAGTAGCGAAGGCTGAGCAGGTAGTTGGCTCAGCAGAACATAAACAAATCGAAAAAGAAGCGGCAGAAAAGTCGATAACTTTAGTTAAAAACGACGCTGCTCTGCCTTTGAAATTAAATGGCGATGATAACGTCGTTGTGGTCGGCAATTCCTTTATTGGCGATTTAGCAGCTGCAATTCAAAAGCGCCATCAAAATACAACGGTAATTGCATCGACTTCATACAAATTGTCAGAAGCTCAGCTTGAACAAATCAAGAATGCAAGTGCAGTGGTAGTTGGTTCCTATACATTCAGTGTTTCTGGCCGCCTGCCATCAAGTGCGCAAATGGTTATGGTGAACCAGATTATAGGTATGACAGATGCCCCTGTGATTAGTGTTGGCATTCGCAATCCTTATGATATCATGGCTTATCCGCAAATTGACGCTTATCTAACTCAGTATGGTTTTAGGCCGGCAAGCTTTGATGCTTCAGCAGGAGCAATCTTCGGTGAATTTTCACCAACAGGAAAACTCCCAATCACCATTCCTGGACTGGATGGCGGCGTGCTTTATGGATTTGGACATGGGTTGAGTTATTAATGGAAGATGGAAGGCGGGTTTCAGAATTATTGCCTGCCTTTCAACCTATTATTCTAAAGCTTCATAAGGATAAAATTTTGAAAAATACTTATAAATTGGAGTGATTGCATTGAAAAAATGGCTAGTCACAGTCCTTACAACCGTTCTGATTCTATCATCTTTAACAGCTGCAATGGCCGATCACGATAACGGCCAGGGGAAAAGCCAGGAGCATAAAAAGTTCCAGGTTGGTGCAGAAGCACTTTTAACGGATCACAAGGATTTAATTAAAGGAAAGCGCGTAGGTCTAATTACGAATCCGACTGGTGTTGACCAGAACATGACGAGTGTTGTTGACTTGCTTTTCAATGATCCAGATGTGGAATTGACTGCCTTATATGGCCCTGAACATGGTGTAAGGGGGAGCGCGCAGGCTGGAGCTTACGTTGAATACTACGTTGACGAAAAAACGAATCTCCCTGTTTACAGCCTTTATGGTAAAACAAAAAAACCTACACCTGAAATGCTAGCAAATGTTGATGTCCTGCTTTTTGATATTCAGGATGTCGGCACTAGATTTTATACCTATATCTATACAATGGCTTATGCAATGGAAGCTGCAAAAGAAAACAATATTCCGTTCATCGTTCTTGACCGACCAAATCCGCTTGGTGGACATAAAGTGGAAGGGCCTGTACTAGAAACTGAGTATAAGTCGTTTGTAGGCAACTATGAAATCCCGCTTCGCCACGGCATGACAGTTGGGGAACTTGCAAAGCTTTTCAACAAAGAGTTTAATATTGATGCAGATTTAACTGTAGTTGAAATGAATGGCTGGAAGCGCACTATGTTTTACGATGAAACACCGCTTGAGTTCGTTCCGCCTTCCCCGAATATGCCAACTTTGGACACAGCATTAGTATATCCTGGGGCAGCGTTGATTGAAGGAACAAATGTCTCGGAAGGGAGGGGTACGACCTCGCCTTTCGAATTAATCGGTGCGCCGTTTATCAATTCGGATGACCTTGCAGCTGAATTAAACTCTTTGAATCTACCAGGTGTTAAGTTCCGTGCAGCATCGTTCATTCCTACTTTTTCAAAGCACGCTGGCGTACTTTCTCACGGAATTCAGATTCATATAACTGACAAGAACTCATACAAACCAGTAGAAACAGGACTTCACATTGTAAAAACAATCCATGATATGTATCCTGAAGACTTCCAGTTCCGTGCAGAAGACAGCAAGGGAATCTCCTTCTTCGATCTTCTGTCTGGTAATGGCTGGATCAGGGAGGCAATTGAAAATGGACAATCAGTAGAAGAAATGAAAGCAAAATGGGAAGATGAATTAAATCAGTTCAAGCAGGTTAGGGAAGAATACCTTATCTACTAATATCACTGATGAAGAATGGCCGCTGTTTTACGACAGCGGCCATTGTCATTCTGAGAATCAATTTGCACTTGCATTCCAGTCTGTATACAGCCCGCTCCCGTTGCAGCCAGGGCATTCATAAGGGGCAGCATAATAAACAAACTCATTTGCAGAAAAAGGATAATATCCTCTTCCGTGGCAGTCCGGGCATTTATTCTGGTCTTTCATATTGGTAATGTGATTTTCATATCTTGTATTTCTCCATTGGTTCAGCGCGTTTAATAATCCCATTTGCGTTCACCTCCAGTTCTATACATATAGTTTGGAGAAATTTATCTCTTTTATGTATAGTTTATGGAGAATAATGGATTTTGCGCAGGTACTTGCACAGAACATGTCTTGATTTTTGTTTCCTGCTTAATTTCCATGAAAAAAGCACTCTTCCTATAGAAGAGTGCTTTTAACTTAAATTTGTCCGATCTATATATGCTGTATGCTGATAAGTGAAAAATTTAAACCTCCAGCCAGCTTTGTGACCATTTTTCTATTTCCTTCATAAGAGGCTCAAGTGCCAAACCTTTATCAGTTAATGAATATTCGATGCGAACTGGAGTTTCTGGATAAACTTCTCGTTTTACAATTCCTTCGTTCTCCAAATCCTTTAACCTCTCAGAAAGTACCCTGCCACTAATACCAATGGAAGATTCAATGCTGCAAAAACGCTGAGGACCAGTCAACAGCTGGTAAATAATCAATCCCGTCCACCGCTGGCTTAAGATACTCATGGCTTTTTCAAATCTAGGGCAAATTGATTTATCCAATTAAATCACTCCTTACTTATATTATAAACACTTAACTTAAAAAATAAATTACTTTTTATAAAAAACGTACTTGACGTAATGTAATTACTAAAATATAATTACTTACATAAAGTAACTAACTAATAAATCACGTTGAAGTTTTCGTATTGCGTTAAATTCAACAATATAAAAAAAGGAGATATAGACAATGCTAAAAAATAATGAAATAGGCTCAACTATCTTAAGAGTTTTTTTAGGGGCCACATTTTTAATTCACGGTGCAGCAAAGTTCCAGGGCGGCATTGAGAATACAGTTGGTTTCTTTGAAAGTCTTGGCTTGCCAGGTTTCTCCGCATATCTTGTAGCCCTCATCGAATTAGTTGGCGGTTTAGCAATGATATTGGGAGTAGGAACAAGAATCGTTTCACTTTTATTTGCTATCGTATTGGCGGTTGCGATTATCAAGGTAAAGGTTGCCGGCGGATTTCTCGGTAACGGCCAAATGGCAGGTTATGAACTTGATTTAGCATTAATGATGATTTCCATTTATCTTGCCATGACAAACAAGTCGCTTTTCGCTTTAGACAATGTTCTTTTTCAATCAAAGAATGCATAAGAAGGAGGCAACAAACATGAATTTTCATAAGCCGCCAGTCACATTCGTTGGCCAGGTAAATCTTAAGGTGCAGGATCTGCAGCATGCTCTAACTTTTTACAAAGAAGTAATAGGCTTTAAAGTGTATGAACAAACGGAAAAATCAGCGAAGCTGACTGCTGATGGAAAAACAGTTTTATTATCGATTGAACAGCCAGCGGATGTCATTTCGAAGCAGGGAAGGACTACAGGACTTTATCACTTTGCTCTTTTATTGCCTTCCCGAGCGGATCTAGGAAGAGTGTTAAAGCACTTGCTCCAGGTCGGCTATCCGCTGCAGGGAGCATCAGACCATCTGGTCAGTGAGGCGCTTTATTTAGCTGATCCAGATGGAAATGGAATTGAAATTTATACAGATCGTCCTGCTTCTGATTGGGACTGGAACGATGGCTCTGTTGTGATGGCAACGGAACAAATGGATGCCGAAAGTGTCATGGCAGAGGGTTTGCATGGTTCCTGGAATGGACTGCCTGAAGGCACGGTTATGGGGCATATCCATTTGCATGTTTCCGAGTTAGGTAAAACAGCAGAGTTTTATACAAACGGATTAGGTTTTGAAATCGTTTGCCGCTATGGTTCACAGGCGCTTTTCATATCTTCAGGCAAATACCATCATCATATCGGGCTGAATACTTGGAATGGGGTTGGCGCACCAGTTCCGCAGGCTAACAGTGTTGGGCTTGAATCCTATACTTTAATGCTTCCAAATACGGAGTCTGTAAATGAAACGGTTGCCCAGCTAGAAAAGATCGGTGCAGCTGTTACTGAAGAAAACGGTAGCTATGTGACTTCTGATCCTTCTGGAAACCGCATTATCTTGCAGGCAGTCAAGCAGTAGGGAAGATGTTATCAACTAATGGCAGGAATTTTTAATAGGTGGTGTGAGTTATGAGTTTTTTTAATAAATTATTTGGAAGAAAAACAAGGGAGGAAGAAACTATGACAACAGCTAAATTGAATATCGGAATTATTTTAGGAAGCACACGCCAGGGTAGGGTAAGTCCACAGGTGGGTGAATGGGTTAAGGAGATTGCTGACAAACGTGGAGATGCGAATTATGAAATTGTCGATATCGCAGACTTTCAGCTGCCTTTCTTAGGTACAACGGATGGAACTGAACCAGGAATTGCTGCATGGAATGAAAAACTAGGCAGTCTTGACGGATTTGTTTTCATCGTACAAGAGTACAATCACAGTATCACAGGAGCTTTGAAAAATGCGCTTGATTTTGCCCGTGAGGCATGGAATGACAAAGCAGCTGGTATCGTAAGCTACGGCTCAACCGGCGGAGCCCGTGCGGCTGAACATTTACGAGGAATCTGCGGTGAATTAAAGATTGCGGATGTCCGTACACATCCAACTTTATCTCTTTTCACAGACTTCGAAAATGGTACACAATTTAAACCCCAATCCTTGCATTTAGCTAATGTCAACACCATGCTTGATGAGGTAGTGGCATGGAGCGGTGCATTGAAAACTGTAAGATAATCTCAAACAATTACCCTAAAATCATAGAGCCTAAACTTGTTTGAGCATTTTAATTGACCACCGGATAAAAATGCACTAATATCTCGATGTAAACAATTTTTATTTCGAGATTTATTCGTCTCGAAATATACAATAACAAGAAAGTAAAGGTGAGATTACATCATGGCAAAGGTTTTATACATCACTGCACACCCTCTAAACGAGGAGCAATCAGTCAGTTTGGCAACAGGGAAAGCTTTCATCGAGACTTACAAAGAAGTTAATCAAAATGATGAAATCGTTCATTTAGATTTGTTTAAAGAAAACATCCCGCAAATCGATGCAGATGTTTTAGGGGGCTGGGGCAAGCTTCAAAAAGGAACAGCATTTGAAGAGCTTTCTTCAGAGGAACAGGCTAAAGTTGGCCGCCTGGCTGAACTTGTTGAGCAGTTTACAGGAGCAGACAAATTCGTATTCGTAACACCGCTTTGGAACTTCTCATTCCCGCCAGTAATGAAGGCTTATCTTGATTCAGTAGCGGTTGCTGGCAAGACATTCAGATATACTGCTGAAGGTCCTGTCGGATTGTTGACAGATAAAAAGGCTTTGCATATCCAGGCACGCGGAGGTTACTATTCAGAAGGACCAGCTGCTGAAGTGGAAATGGGCCATCGCTATTTGGCAACGATCATGAATTTCTTCGGTGTTCCTTCCTTTGAGGGTGTATTCATCGAAGGCCACAATGCAAATCCTGAAAAAGCTCAGGAAATCAAAGAGAATGGTATTGCCCGTGCGAAAGATATTGCACACACATTCTAATGTGAAAACGAAAGCAGGCCAATTGCGGCCTGCTTTTTACATTACTTGGATATAGAAATCTTAAGATCTTTGCCAACTTCAAGAACGCAATTCTGTCGGTCTTTGACCGGGGCGAACGTGATAAAGTATTCCGGTCCCATTAGTGTTCTAATAAGTTCGATTGGAACATCGAAAAGAGAAAACCGAGTCCCATTAGTGTTCCAATAGGCTCGATTGGAGCATCGAAAAGAGGAAACGCAGCACTACCTTTGTTCCAATAGGCACCATTGGAACATCCAAAAGTGAAAAACTAACCCCGTCAGTGTTCCAATAGGCTTTATTGGACTCCCCCATAACAAATCAATCAACGAAGCTAGAGTGACCTCAACATAAATTTAAAACAAAGCAAAAAGGGTGCCTTAGAAGGACACCCTTATTATCACATATTATACTTCCTGTGGAACCTGCAAGCCTAAGCCTGCTGCGATACGTGTTCCGTATTCTGGATCTGCTTTATAGAAATGGCCGATCTGGCGGAGCTTGATATCATCGCGTTCAACTGGCTTCATTGCTGCAACAATGTTGGCAACAAGGCGAGCGCGTTCTTCGTCATTCATCAAGCGGTATAAATCACCAGCTTGAGTATAGTGATCATGGTGATCATAGCCAACATTCTCAGCAACACCGCTGACTGGGAAGGAAGCCTGCTTGTGTTCATTCACTTCAGTAGGCCCACCAAAACTATTAGGTTCATAGTTTACTGATTTCCCGCCATTGCCGTCAAAGCGCATCTGGCCATCGCGCTGGTAGGAGTTTACTTCTGATTTTGCCCGGTTGATTGGAAGGTGTTGGTGGTTGGCACCTACACGGTAACGATGGGCGTCAGCATAAGCAAACAAACGGCCCTGCAGCATTTTATCAGGTGATACATCAATACCCGGTACAAGCGTTCCAGGAGAGAAGGTAGCCTGCTCAACCTCTGCAAAATAGTTTTCCGGATTTCGGTTCAAGACCATTCTTCCTACTTCAATTAATGGATAATCCTTTTGGGACCAGACCTTTGTAACATCGAATGGATCGAATCGGTATGTGTTCGCATCCTCTAAAGGCATGATTTGTACATACAGTTTCCAGGCAGGGAAGTCTCCATTCTCAATTGCGTTGAATAAATCTTCTGTATGATAATCTGGATTTTCCCCGGCAATTTTAGCAGCTACATCTGCTGACAGATTCTTGACGCCCTGCTCAGTCTTGAAGTGATACTTCACCCAGACACCATCGCCTTCTGCATTTGTCCATTTAAATGTATGACTGCCAAATCCGTGCATATGACGGAAGGTAGCAGGTATGCCGCGGTCTGACATGAGGATTGTTACTTGATGCAGTGATTCAGGAGATAGAGACCAGAAGTCCCAGACTGCATTTGGATTCTTCAGATGTGTTTGCGGATCTCTTTTTTGAGTATGGATGAAATCAGGAAATTTAATTGCATCGCGGATAAAGAAAACAGGTGTATTGTTTCCAACGATATCGTAGTTTCCTTCCTCTGTATAAAACTTCACGGCAAATCCACGAGGATCACGGACTGTATCTGCTGAGCCCAGTTCACCGGCAACTGTCGAGAAGCGGATAAACATAGGTGTCTTTTTGCCAACTTCAGAAAGGAAATCAGCCTTTGTGAATTCTGATACGTCATTTATCACTTCAAAATATCCATGAGCTCCAGCGCCTTTGGCATGTACTACACGCTCAGGAACACGTTCCCGATTAAAGTGCGCCAATTTTTCTAAAAGATGTACATCCTGAATTAATGTAGGACCCCTTGATCCCGCTGTCATGGAATTCTGGTTGTCCCCAACTGGCGCTCCCCAGCTTGTCGTAAGCTTCTTCTTTTGATTATTGCTCATCATCAACCCGCCTTTATCATGTATTTTTGAATAACTAAATGATAACACTTTTCAATTGAAAATCAATACTAAATTATAATTGTTTTAAAATAGAAATTAGTACAAGTTGTTTAACCCTCTATAAATATATGTATTACACTGTTAAGATTTTAGAAAAGAATTTTAAAAAATCGGAAGGTTACAGATTTGTAATCTATGTAAAATTTGAACCGATTATTGTTAATGCTGGATAGATGAGGGAAAAAGACGAGGATGGAATAACTTTCTAGGTTTAAAACGATTAAAGCTGTACCGCGGGTCAATAGAGTAATAGATGGATTGGCACTTTTTGGGCAATGAATAACTATATTACAACTGCTAGCCTTATTGATAGAGAGAAGCAACAATACTGGGAGGTAGAGAAAATGAGAAAAATGAAAAAGAGATTGGCAGTGCTAACAGCGTTAGTGTCATTGTCCCTGTTTACAATGAACGGAGCGGCAGAAGCAGCAACACACACAGTGAAAACTGGAGATACATATTGGGGAATAGCAAGCAAGTACGGAGTGCCCGTGCTTAACTTAAAGAAAGTAAACAATGCAACTAGCTTTCTATTATATCCGGGACAGCAGCTGACAATTCCGGCATCGCCTGTATCAGCGGCTGACCAGGACTTACTGGCACGACTTGTACATGCTGAAGCCAAAGGGGAGCCATATGCAGGTAAAGTGGCAGTAGCAACAGTGGTTCTGAATCGAGTGGCAAGCCCGGACTTCCCAAATACAATCAGAAGTGTAGTTTACCAAAAATCTAACGGCTACTATGCATTCACGCCAGTGAAGAACGGTGCGATTAACACCCCTGCAGATGCTGAGTCCAAGAAGGCTGTAAAAGAAGCACTTGCTTTTAAGGGCAATGGAAAAGGATCATTGTTCTTCTTCAATCCTAAAACTGCAGTGAGCAAATGGGTATTCTCAAGAGAAGTAACGGTGACAATCGGAAATCATCGGTTTGCGAAATAAGACGATTTCGGAATAAAATTGAAATTTCCGGAATAAATGAGGTACTTTCCGGAATAAAACTAGATTATCCGGAATAAGTGACCAGAAATCCGGAATATATTTAAAATTTCCGGAATATAATTGTTCGTTCCTGCTCCTATCGTTAAAATTACGTATTCAGGATCAATACATTAAAAGCTAAATTTAAAGACCCAAAAAAGCTGTACAGATTCTCATCTGTACAGCTTTTTTATCATTTGGCTCTGTGTTAAACAAGGCTGTTGATTTTCGTTCCAGGCGCTTCGCTTTCCGCGG
>NZ_JBALSS010000025.1:134937-156419 GCF_036967045.1 Bacillus sp. JJ1609
CAGGGTTTAAAAATCAACAATCCGCTTTAACAGTGCCTATCAATTAAGGCTGCCTAGCCAGCACTTCAACGATTCGATCTTCGATTTGCTTTCCAGCTTCATCATCCAGCAGATTGTTTAATAAAATGGCGAAAATAAGCGTTTTCCCGCTGCTGGTTTTTACATAGCCTGCTAATGTATGGACGCCTGTCAACGATCCGGTTTTAGCAATTACGTTCTCCTTCATAGGTTCTGTCTGCATTCTGCTGCGCATGGTGCCTCCTGTCATTCTATCGCTAGCACCGGCGACTGGCAGGGAATGCTGAAACGTTTTGTACCATTTTTCCTTCTGAACATGATACAGGAGGGAGGTAATTTCATTGGCAGGTACCAGGTTTGCATGGGAGAGTCCTGATCCGTCTCTCAAAACTAGCTGATCAGAATTTATTCCCATCTCAGCTAATTCTGAATTCATGACCTCAAGCCCTTTATCCCAGCTGCCCTCATCATGGACAACTTTGCCCATTTCCTTCACTAAAACTTCTGCATGACCATTATTGCTGAGCTTCATGAAAGGAATCAGAAGTTCCGAAAGAGGCATGGATTTATGTGAAATTAATTGTTGCATATTGTCCTTAGCGATTCCCGTTTTTATTTTCCCAATAACTTTAATTCCTTGTACCTCAAATGACCTTTTTAAAAGATCCATCGCATAAATGGAAGGCTCCCAAACTGCGACCCACTCTTTCTTTTTATTAGCATCTGCTGGGATGGTACCAGTTACTAAAATAGTATTCTCGCTGTGTTCCCGCTCGATATCAATATCATATTTCCCTTTTGCATCAACTGTTTTTGTTTGATTTTCTATATGAACATAATCTGTATTCGGCTCAATTGAAATTATTGCTTTGCTGCCTTTCTTGGTTCCAGGATGAATATTCAGGATGACCGTGCCTGAATCATAGTCTTTATTGGGTGAAGCGGTTAAAGCCGAAATTTGCGATCCGTAATATTCATGTTCGTCGGTCCAGCTTAAATCAGTAGAGTACCGAACATCATCGTACCAGGTATCATCGGCAATTAAATCGCCCTCAATTCTTTCAATTCCCTTTTCTTTAATTGTTTTAGCGATTTTATTAAAGTCATCAGGCAGGAGGGTCGGATCGCCTTTGCCTTTTAAATAGAGATCTCCTTCAAGAGTTTTGCCGCTGATTTTCCCATCTGCAAATACCTCAGTCGTAAAAGTGTAGCCCTCTCCTAAAACAGAGAGAGCGGCGGAAGCGGTGAACAGCTTCATTACAGAGGCTGGCTGTAAGCGGGTGGCTCCGATATGTTCATACAGCAGTTCACCATCCTCTGCAGATCGTACACTTACTCCTGCCAATGATCCTTTGAGTTGTGGTTCTTCATTTAAAATCTCATTGATTTCTTTCGACAATTCGCCGCTTGTTTCAAATGCTTGTGCAGGAGGATCTTCAGGTTTGAAGTAAGCAATTAATGGCAATATTGTAATAGATAATATAACGATAAATAGTGCTGTTTTCTGTCTCAACATATCTTTCATTCCTTTCATACGCGGATAGAAACCCAGTATTTCGACAAGAATTTTCCCAATAAACAACTAGTAAAGTCTATGATAATCTTTTCATTAATATAAGGTTTAGGAGGGAAAAAAATGAACCGATTCATGTGGAATGCCTTACTCATTGTAGCCATCGGAACAGGATTTTACTTCTATGTCCAATTAATTTTTTCAAAGGTCACCGATCCTCTGTACGGTTCTTTGGCCCTGCTGCTGGGGTGTCTATTTGCAGCAGGCATTTCCAGGGAACTTATGCAGACTACTCAGACTGAACAAGAGAACAGCCAGATATAGTAACACTCCTATACAGGGGTGTTTATTTTTTTGTGCATTGCTGTTTTCCATGTACTTAAAAACTACTTAATCAAGTTCGGTCGCCAAAGTTAGAAATCCTTTCTAAGGAACGAAATTTGTTTGTAAAAGTTCCGACTTAAAATAGATTATCAGGTAAATGAGATTTTATGAGAAGTACTGTATGGGGGTATGATAAGATTAAGATATAAGAATAAAAGGGGGTTTTCGATTGGATATCCTTGAAACAGGAATGGACCCATCTGAATGTGAAGACAGCTGCTGTTCTTCTGAACGAAAAAGCCATCACTCTGATAAAACAAAAAAGAACCTTGTCACCAGATTAAATCGGATCGAAGGACAGATCCGCGGCATAAAGGGCCTGATTGAAAAAGATACTTATTGTGATGATGTGATCACTCAAATATCCGCCACCCAAGCAGCATTGAACAGTGTAGCTAAGCTCCTTCTGGAAGGCCATATGAAATCCTGTATTGTCGAGCGCATCCAGGAAGGCGACAATGAAGTCATTGATGAGTTACTGACGACGATCGAGAAATTGATGAAAAAATAGCTAAATGTTATTTATTCGTAATCTGAATTTTTGTACTGTATAATGACTGTAATAATTAAATATTCCTTCGGGGTCGGGTGAAATTCCCAACCGGCGGTGATGAAGCTGATGCTTCTTAGTCCGTGACCCGGTTAACATTTGTTAAACGGTGGATCTGGTGAAACTCCAGGGCCGACAGTTAAAGTCTGGATGGGAGAAGGAAAAAAATGAGGATTAGAACATAGGGATAACTCTACCCTTTTTTAAGCCTTTTATTTGATGCTGTCTTTTTTAGGACCCCGAAGCGCTATAATGCTTCGGGGTCTTTTGTTTTTTAACAGCTATATAACAGCTCATTGCGGATTTGACCCTATGCTGATTTGAAGCAGGTAATCACACGCAATTTTACTGAGTCCTTAGAAAGGGGGCGACCAGATGAATGACTTTGACTATATGGCATTAGCCATCAACCTGGCGAAAGCTACAACAGGACAAACATCTCCTAATCCGCATGTCGGAGCCGTTGTGGTAAAAGATAATCAGATTGTAGGAATGGGGGCACACCTAAAGGCTGGAGAGTCTCATGCAGAGGTACACGCTATTCGAATGGCGGGTGACAAAACCTTTGGTGCAACACTTTATGTAACACTTGAACCTTGCAGTCATTTTGGCAAGACGCCGCCTTGTTCAAATTTAGTCATTGAATCGGGGATTAAGAAGGTCTTTGTCGCTTCAATGGATCCTAATCCGCTTGTAGCTGGCGGAGGGATTAAAAAGATGCAGGCAGCTGGAATAGAAGTAGAAGCAGGATTATTGAAGGATGAAGCTGAAGCGCTAAATAAGGTGTTTTTTCATTACATAAATACTGGCTTGCCTTATGTAACTTTGAAAACAGCCACAAGCCTTGACGGAAAGACTGCAACCACAGCTGGTGAAAGTAAATGGATCACTAGCGAAGAGTCGAGGAAGGATGTTCACCAGTTCCGCCACACTCATGATGCTATTTTGGTAGGTGTCAATACAGTTATCAAAGATAATCCAAGCCTGACAGCCAGGATTGAAGGGGGAGGCAAGAACCCAATCAGGGTGATTCTCGACACGAACCTGAGAACTCCCTTAGAATCTAAGGTCGTCTACGATAATGAAGCAAAAACCATTATTGTGACAGGGTGTGAGGTAGATCCTGCTCAGGTCAAAAAGTTCGCTGAAAACGGAGTTGACATTATTACGCTCGACACACCAAAGATTCGGATTTTCGATATGCTCAAAAAGCTCGGTGAACAAGGACTCTCATCTGTCTATGTTGAAGGCGGCGCTGAGGTTCATGGCAGCTTTTTAAAGGAAAAGGCTTTTCAGCAAACCGTTACGTATATTGCCCCAAGACTAATTGGAGGGAAAACAGCTCCTGCAGCCTTCGGAGGGGAAGGAATAGCACATCTGGAGGACACCGTTTCTCTCGATATAAAAGATGTGAAGAAGATTGGACAGGATATAAGGATTATTGCGGAGCCTGTCCCGGAAGGAGGTTAAATATATGTTCACGGGAATCATTGAAGAAATTGGAGCCATTGCTAATATCCAGCACACCGGTGAGTCATTCGTCCTGACCATCGATGCAAGTAAGGTATTAACCGATGTCAATCTGGGCGACAGCATAGCCGTAAATGGAGTATGTCTTACCGTCACTTCTTTTTCAAAGAGTCGCTTTACAGTTGATGTCATGCCTGAAACAGTCAAAGCGACCAGCTTGAAAACAGTCAAGCGAGGATCGAAAGTGAATCTAGAGAGGGCGATGGCTGCGGGCGGAAGATTCGGGGGCCATTTTGTAGCGGGCCATGTAGATGGAGTAGGTGTAATAAAAGGGAAAAAGCAATTTGAAAATGCCGTTTATTATGAAATAGAAGCAAAACCTGAATTGCTCAAATACATTATTTTAAAAGGCTCGGTTGCTGTAGATGGTACAAGCTTGACGGTGTTTGGTGTTTCGGAAGATAGTTTTACATTATCATTGATTCCCCATACTTTATCCGAAACAGTTTTGGGTTTTAAGGGTACCGGTGATATTGTTAACATCGAGTGTGACATGATCGGAAAGTATGTAGGGCACTTTTTGAATAACCAGGCCGCGGCAGCACCAAAACGAGGCAATAATATTTCTGCCCAATTTTTAGAGGAAAATGGGTTTATGTGAGGATGATGAAAATGTTTGATCCAATCGAAGAAGCGATATATGAGCTTATGCAGGGGAATGTCGTCATCGTTTGTGATGATGAAGACCGTGAGAATGAAGGAGATTTTATCGCATTGGCTGAAAAGGCTACCCCTGATGTCATCAATTTCATGGCTACACACGGAAGAGGATTGATCTGTGTCCCTATAGAAACAGATTTGGCTCAAAAACTGGATTTAATGCCTATGGTATCACGTAACACAGATCCTCATGGAACAGCTTTTACGGTAAGTATTGATCATAAGTTTTCGACAACTGGCATTTCAGCTTATGAACGATCTGCAACTGTGTTGAGCATGCTTGACTCGGAATCGAAGGCTGCTGATTTTAAAAGGCCTGGACATATTTTTCCGCTTGTTGCAAAAAAAGGCGGAGTCTTGAGAAGAGCTGGCCATACAGAAGCAGCAGTCGATTTAGCGAAATTATGTGGAGCAAAACCAGCCGGCGTCATCTGTGAAATTATGAATGAGGATGGGACAATGGCTCGTGTACCACAGCTTCGGAAAATCGCCGATCAATTCGAATTAAAAATGATCACGATTAAAGATTTGATTCAATACCGGAACCGGAAAGATCAATTGATCAAGAGAGAAGTTGAAATCAATCTTCCGACTGAATTTGGAATTTTCAAGGCGGTAGGTTATTCAAATCTTGTAGATGATAAAGAACATATTGCTTTGGTAAAAGGGGAAATCGATCCCCACGAGCCGGTGTTAGTAAGAGTGCACTCAGAATGTTTGACCGGAGATGTATTTGGCTCCTACCGCTGTGATTGCGGACCGCAGCTCCATGCAGCATTGAGACAAATTAATGAAGAAGGCAGGGGAGTCCTGCTTTACCTGCGCCAGGAGGGAAGAGGCATTGGACTCATGAACAAGCTCAGAGCCTACAAGCTCCAGGAAGAAGGCTATGACACGGTGGAGGCTAATGAAAAACTTGGATTTGGAGCCGATTTGCGTGAGTATGGAATCGGAGCCCAAATTCTAAAAGACCTTGGCATCAAACAAATCAAACTTCTGACCAATAACCCAAGAAAAATAAAAGGGCTGAAGGGATATGACCTTGAAGTTGTCGACCGAGTGCCGATCCAGATGGAAACACGTGAAGAAAATGAAAATTACTTAAAAACAAAGCACAGCAAGTTAGGTCATTTACTTAAATTTTAGGCTGTGTTTAGAATCATTGTTGATTTTTAAATTTTGTTGATAGGAGCGGAAATCAACAGTCGAGTTTAACACAGCCAAATTCTAAATATGGAGGAATAGAAATGAACAGAACATTCGAAGGAAACTTAGTTGGTACTGGACTTAAGGTTGGAATTGTAGTTGGTCGTTTTAATGAATTTATCACAAGCAAATTATTGGGCGGCGCACTTGATGCGTTAAAAAGACATGGAGTTGAAGAAAGCAGCGTGGATGTAGCATGGGTGCCAGGCGCGTTTGAAATTCCGTTAATCGCGCAAAAACTTGCTAAAAGCGGTAAATATGATGCAGTTATCACATTAGGTACTGTCATTCGCGGATCAACTCCGCACTTTGACTATGTATGTAATGAGACTGCGAAAGGTGTATCTTCTACAGCGTTAAATACAGGCATTCCTGTTATTTTCGGAGTGCTGACCACTGATACAATCGAGCAGGCGATCGAGCGCGCAGGTACTAAAGCCGGAAATAAAGGCTGGGAAGCTGCTACAGCAGCCATTGAAATGGCTAATTTAGTCAGGGATATTGAAATTTAATATTGTTATTTGAACGAGCTGCGGGCTAATGCCTGCGGCTTTTTTTTATCTGGTAAAGTCATTAAGAATAAATAAAGTCGGGTGAAATGAATCTGGTAAAAACAAGTAATAATCTGGCGGAAATCCTGACTAATCTGGCGAATTGGAAACAACAGAAGATTATTGCCAATTCGCCAATGTAATTATGTCCATCCACCCATAATTCTTCCATTTAATTTAAAATCCTTGCCCCAGTTTGTTAATAATTTGTTCATAAATTCTGGTTAAGATGATAACAAGTAAACAGGATGAAGCAAATAAGGAGGAATAACCATGAATGACTTTGAACAGCGTTATCGGTATCCGGAAGCTGAGCCGGAGAAAAAAAAGAGTAAATGGAAGAGCGTTTTATCAACAGTTACTGCGGGAGTGATTGGTTCTGCTCTGACACTTGCTGCTGTCAATTATACGGATCTAGATTTAGGAAATAAGGTACAAGCACCTTCAGAGAATGCTGCAGACGGGCTAAACAGTAACAACTCCTCAAATATTGTTACGACTCCTGCTTCTGCAAAAAGTTCGGTTTCAATGGCAGATATTATTGAAGCATCTTCGAAATCAATTGTCGGCATCACCAATTTCCAGCAGCAAAACAACCCATTTTCAAGAAGCCAGGGCGATGTAGAAAGTGGTTCAGGCTCTGGAGTTATTTTTAAAAAATCGGGCGGCAGTGCTTTTATCGTGACCAATAATCATGTGATTGAAGGGGCATCCAAAGTTGAAGTCTCACTCTATAACGGTGAAAAAGTAGCAGCTGAGGTTGTCGGCGCGGATGCATTGACTGATTTGGCAGTCGTGAAGATTGCTGCTGAACATGTAACGGATGTAATCGAATTCGGCGATTCTTCGGTGTTAAGGCCAGGAGATCAGGTGCTCGCCATAGGCAATCCGTTGGGGCTTGATTTATCACGGACAGTTACCCAGGGCATTGTCAGCGCAGTTGACCGTTCAATTTCAGTGCCCACTTCTGCAGGTGAATGGGAGATGAACGTCATCCAAACAGATGCAGCCATCAATCCCGGAAACAGCGGCGGGGCTTTGATTAACACTGAGGGCAAAGTAATCGGCATTAATAGCTTAAAGATTTCTCAGAACGGAGTGGAAGGTCTAGGGTTTGCGATTCCAAGCAAGGATGCTTTGCCAATCGTCAACCAACTGATTGAAAAGGGGAAGGTTGACCGTCCTTATCTTGGTGTAAGCCTGGCAGACATTTCACAAATCCCGGAAATGTACCTCGAGAGCCTTCCAAATAAGGTAGAGACAGGTACCATGGTCACTAATATTGCACCTAATACAGCCGCGGAAAAAGCGGGGCTTCAGAAACAGGACGTTATTGTTGAGATTAATGGTGAGAAAGTAGATAAAGCGAGTGACTTGAGAAGATACATGTATACCCAACTAAAAAGTGGTGACAAAGCAAAATTGAAAATCTACCGTGACGGAAAGCTAATTTCTGTTGAGGTTATGCTCACAGCAAATACTCAGAATTAAATTCCAAGGCTGTAGGTCGAAAAAACTCATTGGAGGTAAAAATGCTTAAATCTATACTAAATAAAAATATGATTTTCCCTGCTGTTTTGATTTTATTGATTACACTTATCGTTACCGTAGGTTTTGCAAAAAAAGAAACGGCTGCAAGCATAAATGGTGAAAAAATCAGCAAGGACGAATTATATCAAAAAATGACTCATCTCTATGGAGAAGATACGCTAGATTCATTAATAACAAATAAAGTGATTGAACTGGAATCCGAAAAGCAAAAGATAAAGGTGACCGGAACTGAAATTGATGAAGAGCTTACGAAATTGCAAGATTCCTATGGTGGAGAAGATGCTTTTGCCTCTGCCCTTCAGCAAAACAATGTTTCAATCGATCAGGTTAGGGAGGATATCGAATACTACCTCCTTGCAGAAAAAATGATTGAGCCATCTATTAAAATCACTGAAGAAGAAATGAAAACATATTTTGAGGAAAATAAAGATTCCTTTGACCAGAAGGAACAGGTCAAGGCAAGCCATATTTTAGTCAAAGATGAGGCTGCTGCCAAAAAAGTGAAGGAAGAGCTTGATAACGGCAAGGATTTCGCAGAACTCGCCAAGAAATATTCCACTGACAAAAGCAATGCTGAAGCTGGAGGAGACCTTGGATATTTCGCAAAGGGAGAAATGGCAGAGGAATTCGAAAAAGCTGCATTCAATCTAAAAATTGATGAAATCAGCGAACCTGTAAAGACAGAATTCGGCTACCATATCATAAAGGTATCAGACAAAAAAGCAGCAAAAGCTGCTGAGTTCGAAGATCATAAAAATGAGATTAAAGAAAAATTATTGGATGAGAAAATCCAGGCAGAATACCCGAATTGGCTGAAGGATAAAAAAGCAAATTACAAAATCAAACAATATTTATAATGGGAAAAACTCTGCCGAAATGCAGAGTTTTTTTTGTCAGCTGAAATGAGCCGGAATGATATAGATTACCTGTGATTTATTCAGATAATCAAGAGGGAATTTATTTGCCTATGCCAAATCCTCTGAGCGGTTTGTTATTACCAATAGCTGTTTTCTATAAGAATGTTTTTTTTATGGATTGCTTGTAAGCAAAACATTGATAAATAAGTTGATTGGATCGGATATGCGAAACTCCTGCGGGAGCAGCGGGACAGGTGAGACCCCACAGGCGCTAAAGCGCCGAGGAGGCTCACCGCCCGCCCCGCGGAAAGCGAGCATCCTGGAGTGGAAATCAACTTATTTAAGCAACAACGTTTACGAAAACACTCTTTCCAATAAAACAATCATCAATGTTCTTGCAGGCCGAGTTTCCTATGGTATAAAATGTTTACCAAAGGAAACTTTTTAAAGCCAGAGCATATTATTTAAACAAAGGAATTGTCACACCCAAAAAGTTTCCCTTGGGCAACTTTTAGGAAGCTGGACAATTAATGAAATTAATAGAACACGAGTAAAGGAGTGGTATAAAATGACGGAGGAAATTCTATTTGCATTTGGTCTAACTTTATTTGCAGGCCTTGCAACAGGTATTGGGAGTATACTTGCCTTTTTTACCTCGACTACAAATACTAAATTCTTGTCCATCGCTCTTGGATTTTCAGCAGGGGTTATGATCTATGTGTCGATGATTGAAATTTTTGTAAAAGCAAAGGATGCACTTGTTTCGGCGATGGGCGTTCAGTTAGGAAACTGGGCAACCGTAGGCGGCTTCTTTGGAGGTATACTTTTAATTGCACTAATTGATAAATTCATTCCTAAACAGAGTAATCCCCATGAACTTAAAACAGTAGAGGATATGAATCAGCCAGCAAAAGCTGTTCAGGATGCAGCGCTGTTAAAAATGGGTTCTTTTACGGCATTAGCGATTGGAATTCACAATTTTCCTGAAGGAATTGCAACCTTCACTTCGGCCATCCAGGATCCTGCGTTAGGAGTAGCTATTGCGATTGCAATTGCCATTCATAATATACCTGAGGGCATCGCTGTATCCGTGCCAGTCTATTTCGCGACAGGAGATAAGAAAAAAGCTTTTAAACTATCATTCTTGTCCGGTTTATCAGAACCAATCGGAGCGCTTGCCGCATACTTGTTTTTAATGCCGTTCTTGAATGATATTATGTTTGGAGTCATTTTTGCAGCAGTTGCGGGGATTATGGTGTTCATTTCTCTTGATGAATTGCTTCCAGCAGCAAAAAGGTATGATGAATCGCATCTTGCCATATATGGATTGATTGCGGGGATGGCGGTTATGGCCATAAGTTTACTGTTGTTTATCTAAGCTTTTAGGCTTTTCCATCAGTAAAGTAAGAATGTGCTTTTTGATTTCTTCTAAAAACCTCTAAACCACATTAAACAGCCATTTTTTAAACCTAAGAAAACCTTAACAAGGTGACCAATCATTAATTGGTCACATCAGTTTGTTGACAAAGATTCAGTTCACCGATCAGTTATTGAAACCCTGTGGAACGGAAATCAACAGACTAATTTTGTAAATCAACTAAATAAATAAGGTTGTAGATAACTTTAATTTTTCGGTTTGTCTAAAATCTAAGATGACCAATCATAAATTGGTCGCCTTTTTTAGTTCTTTTGTAATTGGGAAATTTTTAAAACAGGTAATTAAACCTGAGACAATTTCAGGATTGTGCTTTTTTGCCTGATTCAAAAGACTTAAAAATGAATAGTTTAGCATATTGATGTTGTCTGAATATTAAAAATATAATTTAGATGCAGCCTAGTAGAACTTGCAAAACCATATAATGCAGAGGAGTGGTTGGATGAAGAAGAGGAAAGTATTTGGAGCCGCACTATTAAGCATGTCAATGGGATTATCAATGTTCACGGCAGGGGTCTTCGGCCAGGAACCTGATGCTCAGGATTCCTACAGGGTTTGGATCCAAGGTCCAGCAGCGGAAAAATCCAAGGCAAAGGATCAATATGGAGCCAGATGGGACTTTGGAAAAAGTGGTTTCACAACAACCGTTAATGCAAAGCAATACCAGGCACTTTTGAATAACAAAAATCTCAAAGTGGATAGGGTTCCAGAAGTTCAGCTTGAAGCCATGCCTGGCGGTGGAACTACAATACAGGCTGTCCCAACTGATCGCACACCTTGGGGAATGGAAGCGATCTATAACGACAGCAATCTTCAGTCCACTTCGGGTGGAAATGGCATCAGGGTAGCAGTACTCGATACTGGCGTATATACAAACCACGCGGACCTGGCGGGAAGTGCGGAGCAATGTAAGGACTTTACTCAAAGAAAATCTCCACTCGTAAACAATTCTTGCTCGGATAAAAATGGCCATGGAACTCATGTAGCAGGTACGGTATTGGCGCATGGCGGATCAGGCCAGGGCATTTATGGAGTTGCTCCGGAAGCTGAACTTTGGGCATACAAAGTGCTGAACGACAGAGGATCAGGCTATTCTGACGATATTGCCGGAGCTATCGAGCATGCTGCTGATGAAGCATCCCGTACAGGTTCAAAGGTCGTCATTTCAATGTCTTTAGGCTCAAGCAGCAAGGATTCATTGATTTCCAGTGCAGTCGATTATGCTTATGGAAAAGGGGTACTAGTAGTAGCGGCAGCAGGGAACAGCGGCCCTAACAGCAATACAATCGGTTATCCCGGAGCACTTGTGAATGCTGTAGCAGTCGCAGCCCTTGAAAATGTCCAACAAAACGGTACATACCGTGTGGCTGACTTCTCATCCCGCGGAAATCCAGCAACAGATGGCGACTATGTCATCCAGGAACGTGATGTGGAACTATCTGCACCAGGAAGAGCAATCGAATCTACATGGTTTGATGGATCGTACAATACAATCAGTGGAACTTCCATGGCGACTCCACATATCTCTGGCCTGGCAGCGAAGATTTGGGCAGCTAATCCGAACATGAGCAATGTACAGCTTCGCTCAGAGCTGCAAAACCGTGCAAAAGCAAATGACATTTTGGGTGGTACGGGAGCAGCAGCTGGCGATGACTATGCATCTGGCTTCGGCTTCCCTCGTGTAAAATAAATTCATAAAGAAGGCCGCTTGATGAGAATCAAGCGGCTTTCTACATTCTTTTTGTATAAAAATTCTCGGTGAAATAGGGCTCGAATTTCGGACCAAAAGCCACGCCAACTCCCAAAAGTTCATAATCAGGCTTTAAAATATTCTCCCTGTGTCCCAAAGAATTCATCAGGCCTTCATGCGCAAAAATACTGCTGAATTGTCCATAAGCGAGATTTTCACCGGCAACGGAAAATGTAATATTATCCTCAGCCATTCGGTCAAAAGGTGATTCCCCTTCAAGGTTTGTGTGACTAAAATACTTATTCTCTGCCATATCAAGACTGTGTTTCCGGGCAGTTTCCTTCACCTTATCATCCCAGGTCAGAACTCCCAGGCCATTTTTGACCCTGGCGGCATTGGTCAGGTCAAACAATTGATACTCGAAACCTTCCTTAAGAGGAGCCGCAGCTTCCGTGTAAAAGCCTGCCTTGCTTTTCTCCAATTGCTCGCTGATCATCTGGATTGCAGTCACCGTATTATTTTTATGCTTATCATAAAATATTGTGACATAACTTCCATCAAGCTGATAAACATCATAATCTTGATCCTTCTGGAATTGGTAAAAAACCAATCCCTTGCGAATTTCTGTAAGCGGTTCTCCAAACGCTTTCCTCACCGTCTCTTTAGGACTGCCAAATTTTACTCCGATTTTAGAAGCGATTAAGTCCTGGTTGGTGAATAGTCCGTTAACATTCCCATCCTTTCCGTAGGAAACCATGACAAAGTTCTGGAAATTTTCATGATAGGCATGCCATTGGGTCCCGTATTCATTAACAGAGATCCGTTCAGGAGTACCTAACTGTTTCTCTGCCTCAGTTTTTGCCTCCGCTATTTCAACATTGTGTATAGAGAAGGTTTGCTCTGCAGGAGCAGTCAAATCAGGCTTTTCCACATTAGGGAAAACATCTTGCTTAGCCCCGGTCAAATCTTCCTTTTTCTCATCCAGCTTCACAAAAAGCTGGTTGATCCCTTTATTTATCTCATCAAGTGCCATCCATAACTCAGGGTTATCTGTTAAAGTATTTATTTCAGTCTTCAACTCATCTACGCTTTGAATATCTTTATTATTTGTTAAAAATGGCCAGGCAAAATATACGATTATGCCAATTACCACTAAATTGAATAAACGCCTCAATTAGAATCCTCACCGTCCTACCTTTGAAAATGGACCTTCCCTATCAATATACCCACTAAAATGAAATTAAAAAAGCATAATGAGGAGATGATAGGTAT
Source organism: Bacillus sp. JJ1609 (assembly GCF_036967045.1). Lineage (NCBI taxonomy): Bacteria > Bacillati > Bacillota > Bacilli > Caryophanales > Bacillaceae > Bacillus > Bacillus sp. JJ1609. Next base: position 148,155 of record NZ_JBALSS010000025.1, read on the forward strand.
GAGTGGAGGAGAATCAGAAGCTCTTAAGATAATTAATAAATCCACCTGAAAAAGAAAAAATGTTGCTTAACCGGTAACCAATAAAGGATCTTGTGCGCTGAAAAGAGAAAAAGATGCTATACAAGTGAGAAATTTAAAACCAATCGGCCTAATAATATAGGTTATGTGAAATTATTCACATAAAGTTCAAATCTAAGTCATCAAAATCATATAGGTCCATTGTATTATTACTATATCGATAGTGTTTATATTTTCAAGGAGGAGCAATCATGAAAAAATTATTTCAAATTTTGTTAGCATTAGGCCTTATATTAACCCCTTTCTATACACAAGCTCACGTTAAATGGTTTACCGAGGTTACACCTCAAAAAGAAACAATGGAGAACATCATGTCGCCATTATTCATGGGGCTTGCTTTAGTGGCAGCCGTTGTTCTTGCTTTACTTACATTAGTCATTCCAAGAACGGCTGAATGGCCACTCATTAAAAAAATGGACGATTTTCTTTCTGGTTTCAGAAAGTACTCCAGATACTTGCTAAAGTATGGTACAGCTGCTGCGTTGTTGATCCAAATATCAAATGGAACATTATTTGCGCCAGAATTCCATGTGGAAACAACATGGATGACGATTCTTATCTGGCTGACAATTGGCTTCCTGGTCATTCCGCATCATATTGCTACTAAAATTGGTGCTGCGATACTATTTTTCTTATTTATTAATGTGACGATGCATCAAGGTATTTTCCACATGCTTGATTACGGCTTTTACGTAGCCATTATCTGTGTTTTGCTCGTCGGCAATACGAAGCTTGAGAAGGTTGGTTTTCCATTCTTATATTTAGGAACAGGGCTTTCCTTGTGCTGGGTAGCTGTTGAAAAGTGGGTATATCCAACGATGTCTCTGGATATTGTCGCAAATCATGGAGTGCCTACGTTTGGGTTCGAGGCAGCTGCATTTATCGTAATGGCAGCATTTGTAGAATTCGTCGTTGGTTATCTGCTTGTCGTTGGTATTCTGAACAGGGTTCTTGGCTTTGTAGTAACAACTATTTTTATCCTTACAACAATGCTTTTTGGATTGACTGAAATCATTGGCCATTTTATGGTACACATTGTCTTGATTATTTTTATCATCGAAGGAGTTTCCTTCTATAATCCACCGATTAAAATGCACAAAACAAAAACAGATCAATTCATTTTCGTTTTCCTGAACTTCATTTTTGTGCTATCAGCATTTTTGTTAATCTATTACCGCTTCGGCTAATATCGAATTGGTGTGGATATCTATTTGCAAAACTAGGAAAGAAGCAGCCTTTGAAACCAAAGGCTGTTTTTTCACTGGCAGCAATCTTTTTTAGTCTTTTAGGATTATAGACCTTTTATTGACGATAGCTTTAGTTCTTGTTACGATTTCTCTAGTTGCAAAAATTAGCATGCTGGGCGGAATCATCCATGATTCTATTTATTTGAAGCCTGATAAACCAGTTGGCACTTGACTCAAGATAAAAATGTAAGCGGATTCAAAATAGTGAACCTTTAACTTAGGGAAATAATGAAAAAATCAACTGAAAAATTCAACAATGAGAGTGAAATAGCGATTTAAATGGGAGGGGTCAATTTGATGGATCAACAAAAATCAGAACTTGAAAAAGAGAAGATTCATACTGACTTTGCAAAAGAAATGTCTTATGGAAGCTATCTGCAACTGGATAAAATTCTGTCTAGCCAGCAGCGGCTGTCGGATCACCATGACGAGATGCTGTTCATTATCATCCATCAGGCTAGTGAGCTGTGGATGAAGCTGATTTTACACGAGGTAAGTGCAGCGATTGAATGCATTCGCAAAAATGATTTGGAGCCGTCCTTCAAGATGCTTTCGAGGGTGTCAAGGATTCAGCAGCAATTGATTCAATCATGGAGTGTATTATCTACTTTGACACCGTCTGAATACATGGAATTCCGCGACAAGCTTGGTCATTCATCCGGATTCCAGTCATACCAGAACCGCTTGATTGAGTTCGCGCTAGGCCAAAAAAATGCTCATGTGCTGTCCGTTTACAAGCATGATCTAGAGCTTTTCAAACAAGTGGAGAATGCGCTCCATGAACGCAGCATTTATGATGCGGCTATCAGCGCACTTGCGATGCGCGGCCTTCCAATTGATGAGGAAGCCCTCAACAGGGACTGGTCCGCCTCGTACGAACCTAATGCAAGTGTCGAGGAAGCGTGGCTGACTGTATATCGTAATGTGGATCAGTATTGGGATTTGTATGAACTCGCAGAGAAACTGGTTGATATCGGTAGCCAGCAGCAACTATGGCGATTTAACCATATGAGCACGGTGGAAAGGATTATCGGACACAAAATGGGCACAGGCGGATCGGCCGGAGTATCCTACCTGAAAAAGGTTGTTGACCATAGATTCTTCCCTGAGCTTTGGAGCCTGAGGACAAAGCTGTAAAATTTTAAAAGTATCTTTCCAGAGCTCCTTTGGCTCTGTTCGTTTAAGTTTAATTATAAAAATAAAAAGACTAATTGGAAGAAGGAAACCTGATGGGATCATGGATTGATATTTCACAAGTTTTAAATAATAAAATTCCTGTTTGGCCTGGGGATACCCCCTTTAATTATGAGGTTAGCTGGAGCATGGAGGAAAGTGGCTCTGTCAATGTTGGCCAGGTGACAATGAGTACCCATACTGGAACCCATATTGATGCGCCATTCCATTTCGATAACAATGGAAAAAAAGTAATCCAACTTGATTTCAATCTTTATATCGGAGAGGCGAAGGTCATTCAGTTGCAGCAGCCAGCAAGTATCGGCATAAAGGATGTGCAGGATGTTCCGTTACAGGGAGTAAAGCGTTTATTAATCAAAACAGACTCCTGGAACGATAAAACAGTTTTCCCAGAATCGATTCCTCATATTGAGCCAGAATTAGCGGCATATTTAGCAGAGCAAGGAGTACAGCTCCTCGGGCTTGATTTGCCTTCCGTCGATCCGTTGGACAGCAAGGAGCTGAGTGCCCATCATGGGCTTAACCGCCATGGAATCCATATCCTTGAGGGGCTAGTGCTGGATCAAATTGAACCAGGAGAATATGAACTTGCTGCGTTACCTCTGCCGCTGGAGGATGCTGATGGAAGTCCGGTTAGAGCCATCGTAAGAAAAATAAAGTAACAATCAGGCTGCCTTGTCCTGCGATGAGGCAGCTTTTTCTATGTCGAAAAATAGTATATGAAATTCATTGACCAGGTTGGTCAATGAGGAATAAAATAAAGTTGACCAGGTTGGTCAATATGATGCTGAGGAGGGCAAGATGTCTTCAAAATTTTTAAGTTTAAATAATGAAAAGCAAGAACGTATCCTGAACGCCGCTCTCAAGGAATTTGCCCAAAAGGGATATGATAATGCATCCACAAATGAAATCGTAAAATCTGCGGGAATATCAAAAGGCCTGCTGTTTCATTACTTCAATAATAAAAAAGAATTATACCTTTTTTTATATAACCACTTTGTTAAGGTGCTGACGCAGGAGTTCTTCAATGAACTGGATTTCAGTGAGCGGGATATTTTCGAAAGGCTGATAAATTTGATGATCCTCAAAAGCAGGATGATGATCAAGTATCCGGAGGTTTTCGATTTTATGATTTCGGCCTCGCTGGAAACCGCTGAAGAAGTTAAGAACGAGCTGGCCAGCACGAATACGGAACAGATGCATTCCAGCTACGCCAGGTTATTCGATAATATTGATCTTGGCAAATTCCGTGATGGAACAGACATTCCCAGAACAATCAATATCATCATGTGGACTTTAGAAGGCTTCAGCAATCAGGAGCTTGAAAAAGCAAAACAACTCAATAAAGGTATACATGATTTCGATGAAGCCTTTAAAGAGGCAGAAGTGTATATTGAGATGCTGAAGAAGTCGTTTTATAAGTAGGCTATTTTCTAAAAGATTGTTGTTTTAAATGGATTGTTTGGAGGCAATAAAGTTTACGAAAACAGCCGATAAATAAAAAATTATTCAAGATTTTTCTATTAGATTTACCTTTTTATAAAGATAAATGTATCAGGGAGGGTCTGCCATGAACGTAATCGAGATTAAAAATCTGACCAAAATGTACGGCAAGTCCAGGGGGATTGAGGATGTTAGCTTCAATGTAGAGGAAGGAGAAATATTCGGATTTATCGGGCCAAATGGCGCGGGGAAATCAACGACAATCAGGACATTGCTTTCACTGATCTATCCAACCAGCGGCAGCGCGACGATTTTCGGCAAGGATATCATCACAGCAGCACCTGAAATCAAAAAGGAAATTGGCTATTTGCCATCTGAAGTGTTTTATTATGACAATATGAAGGTCCTTGACCTCCTTAAATATTCAGCCAGCTTTTACAAAAAGGATTGTACCAATCGGATCAAGGAACTGGCCGAAATCATGGAGCTTGACCTCACCAAGAAAATTGATGACCTCTCACTCGGAAACAAAAAGAAGGTCGGAATTGTCCAGGGGCTGCTGCACGAACCAAAGCTGATCATCCTTGACGAACCGACGAGCGGTCTAGATCCCCTCATGCAACAAAAGTTCTTTGACCTGCTTGAAAAAGAAAATAAGAAGGGAGCAACCATTTTATTCTCCTCCCATATTTTAAGCGAGGTTCAGAGGCTGTGCGACAGGGTGGCAATCATCAAGGACGGCAGGATTGTGACGGTAGAGAAGATCAGCACGCTAAAAGAAAATACGTATAAGAAATTCAAGGTAGAAACGCGTTCACATATAGGGAAAGAGCATTTTAAAGTCGAAGGCGTTAATCAGCTTGAACAGGACGGCAATACGATCAGTTTTTTATTCAGGGGCAATATTAACTCAATTATGATGAAGATTTCAGAAATCGAGATTGTGAACCTCTGGGTTGAGGAGCCAGACCTTGAGGAGATTTTCATGCATTATTACGAAAAGGAGGCCTAAAACATGAATATGTTCCTTCATGAATTGAAGGCTTATCGGAAGTCCACCATTGTTTGGTCAATCTCGCTGGTCGCTTTGGTCGCTTTGTTTCTTTCAATGTTTCCCTCCTTTTCGAAGGATGCTGAGGAATTCAAACAGCTGCTCGAAGGCTTCCCGGTGGAGCTAAGGAAAGCAATCGGCCTTTCAGTGGACAGTATCGCAACCCTGCTTGGATTCTTCTTGTATGCCTTTTTATACATCAAGCTTGCTGGAGCCATCCAGGCTATGAATCTCGGAACCTCCATTTTGTCCAAGGAAACAAGGGAGAAAACAGCCGATTTCCTGCTGACAAAGCCGGTTACACGGCAACAGATCGTTACCTCGAAGCTTCTGGCTGCACTTGTTTCTTTAGTGGCAACAAATATTGTTTTTGTAGCGGCAACAATAATAATTGCTTCAATTGTTGCAGGCAGTGATTTTAGCAGTAAAGCACTGCTGCTAGTCTCAATCACATTATTTTTCATCCAGATTATGTTCCTTGCGGTTGGAATCCTTGTGTCAGTTATCTTCCCGCGCATTAAGTCTGTGATCTCCGTCTCGCTTGGCACGGTGTTTGGATTTTTCATGCTGGGTATGATTAGCTCAACTACTGAAGATAAGGGTTTAAGATATTTAACACCCTTCAATTACTTTGATTCGGCATTTATCGTGAAAAATATGGCCTATGAAAATTCATTTTTAATCATCGAGATTATTTTTATCATCATCGCTGTAGCAGCTAGCTATTATATGTACGTGAAAAAAGATGTCCATTCTGTTTAGGGAGGAGGGAAAGCTATGAATATATTCAGAAGGGAAATGAAAGCAAACCGGAAATCGTTGATCATCTGGAGCATGGGTGTCATTTTCATGGTTGCTTCGGGTATGGGAAAGTATGCAAGTCTTGGGAGCTCCGGACAATCAATGAATGCCCTGATGGCCGATATGCCGAAATCGCTGCAGGCAATCATGGGTATAGGGTCATTTGATTTGTCTTCGCCAATTGGCTATTACGGTGTCCTTTTTTTATACCTGGCCGTTATGGCAGCCATACACGCAGCCATGCTGGGGGCCAATATAATTGCCAAGGAAGAAAGAGACAAAACCGTTGAGTTCCTGCTGGTAAAGCCTATTTCAAGAAATCGTATGATTACGTCCAAATTGGCGGCTGCCTTAATGAATATTATCATCATAAATTTAGTAACGTTAGCCTCGTCAATCGGAATGGTGCAGAAATATGCAGTGGGAGAGAACGTAACCGGTAATATCACGCTGCTGATGATTGGCATGTTCATCCTCCAGCTGATTTTTTTGGTCATTGGAACTGCGGTAGCAGCCATTTTTAAAAACGCCAAAAAGGCCAATTCTCTATCGACCGGAATCCTGCTAATCTCTTTTATCCTATCCATCGCAATCGATATGACCGAAAAGCTGGACGGATTGAAGTATTTCACTCCGTTCAAATATTACGATGCGAAGGATATATTGAATGACGGAAGTTTCGATTCCGTGTATCTTGCCTTATCATTCATGCTAATTCTCATACTTTTAGCTGCAACTTATATATTTTATAGAAAAAGAGATATGAATGTTTAAGGCCAATCCCGGATTTCCGGGATTTTTTAATACGGGGAAGATAGAAGAACTTAATGAAAATAGTAATCCATGCGATAACACACTTTAAAAAATACTTCTTTTGATAAATCGCAACTTTCTGTAAAATAGAGATGTAAAGTTGATGAAAGTTTGGAGAGATCTCTATGCGTAATAGTTTCCCTTTGTTTGGAACTGATGACGAATCAATTTATAATCCGGATGAGCTGCTAGATTTATTTTTAAATTGTACGGCTGACGGGTTTGCTATTGTCGATATGGAGAATCGCTTTGTAAGGATCAACCATATGTATACTGAAATTTTTGGCTATACAGAGGAGGACCTTATAGGAAAAACATTTTACGAGTTTTCGAATCCGGATTTTGTTGGGGATATTATAAATGATGTCAAGAATGGTAAAGCATTTACCAATATGATCACTCATCGGTATCACAAAGACGGATCCATTCTGGATATAGCTGTTTCTTATTCTCCTTTCCGAAACAAAAAAGGAGAAATTATCGCAACTATTGCAATCTATCGTGATATTACGAGCATTGTAAAAATGGAAAATGAATTGCACAGGACTCGTGAACTCTACGAATTAATCACTGAAAATACAAGTGATATGATTAAGGTATTCACAAAGGATAAAAAAATCGTTTATGCCTCTCCGTCTCATGAAAAAGTAATTGGTCTTCCACCTGAAAAGATTGTTGGGAGAAATTTAGAGGAATTTTTATGTTCGGAAGAAGAGGCAATACTTGATAAAAAAATCGATGAGATTCTGGAAACGGGTGAACCGCAGCTGCTTAGGAAAAAATTCAGGACAGTTGATAAGGAATCCGTTGTTTATACAGAATATAATATTTCACCGATTTATAATGAACAGAAGGAAGTTGAATCCTTTGTCAGTGTCGGCCGGAATATTACCGATCGGATAAAAAATGATGCAGCCATACGAAATTTGGACAGGTTGTCGATTACTGGACAGCTAGCTGCTGGAGTAGCACATGAAATCCGAAATCCACTTACTGCATTGAAAGGATTTTCCAAGCTATTGCAAACCAGCACAGATAAACAAAAGCAGTCAGATTACTTGACAATCATCATGAACGAATTGGATAGAATCGATATGATTGTAAATGAATTTATGTCGCTGGCAAAGCCTCAGGCTGTTCAATTTGTAAAAGGGGATCTGCGTGCTATATTGGACAGCACGATTAATGTTATCCATCCTCAGGCAATGATGCATAATGTACAGATCATAACTAGCTATCCACAAACCAAGGTAAAACTGCTGTGCAACCCGCACCAGCTAAAGCAAGTATTTTTAAATTTCCTAAAAAACGCAATCGAATCTATGCCTAATGGTGGGAATATCAACATTGAAATCCAAATAAATGAAACTGGAAAAGTTCAGGTCAATATTTCAGATGAAGGTCCAGGAATAGAAGCTGATCTATTACGCCATCTAGGAACTCCGTTTTACACCACCAAAGACAAAGGGATCGGCCTGGGACTAACCATCAGCAATAAAATCATCCAGGAACACAACGGATCGATGAAGATTGAGAGTTCAGTAGGAAAAGGAACAACCATAAAGGTTGAACTTGATTACATTGTAAATGCTTTTAAAAAATAGGCTCTGTTAAAGCCTAATGTTGTTTTTTAAAACC
>NZ_JBALSS010000025.1:156588-165169 GCF_036967045.1 Bacillus sp. JJ1609
TTGTTTAACAGAGCCAAAAAATAATAAAAAATGCGGCTTCCATTAGTAACGGAAAGCCGCATTTTTTATTAGATAACTTATTTTTCTTTATCTTCATTAAACCAAAGCGGGTCATTGTTATCGACCTCGCCATTATAGTTAATCATGATTTCTTCTCCGGCACGGATGTCACGGTATGCATAAAAATCAAAAGTATGATTGTCAAAATTGATTTCGTAGGTCGCATTTGGTTCGTAGGAATGGTTGAACAGCATCCCGTATCCAAGAAGGATGCACGAGTGATTGATGCCGTACTCGAATGCATAGTCAGCCAAAGCAGTTTTCTCTATGTGTACATGGTCGGCATTAGGATAGGAAAGAACCGGTGCTTCATGAATCAGCTGGCCCTTTGCTATGTCACGAGTGGCGAATACCCCTCTGTTGAATTCTCCATCACTTATTGTTGAAGTCTTAATTTCGATCATAATTTCACCTGCTTGTCCTCTTGTTAGTTGAATTTAATCCTCTTAAGCATGACTGTTCTCCTTCAGAAATGCAAATTTTTTTCTTTTCCAGCTAATTTTCATTAAAAAATAATTTTTCAAACCATATTTTTGTCATATTTTTATCCTATAAGCCAATAAAAGTTCATGAAAAACCACTCTATTTACCTATTAAAAGTGGCGAGACCTATGCCAATATATAGGGCGTTTCTCATCCGTTTTACTCAAGAAAGAATCCGGATAAAAGGAGAAAGGAGAAAAAGTGGTTAAGTTGCACTACTTATCGGAGGGATAGTTTTATTTTCCTGAGTCAATAATCATACTTTATTTTTCTGAAAAATCAGGAATTAAGGTGGGTTTTGTAGAATTTTGTTTCAAATTATGATGTGGATAAGAGATCAGTCGGACATACACTGTATCTCGATAAAGGCAAACCTGGTGAAAACCAGCGACGCAAAGCTACAGGGGCTACTGCACTATAGTGCTAGGCCAGCCAGCTACCGAAAGATCAGGGTGAATTACATGACATTTGTTCATCTAACCCCCCTTTCGGCAAAGGCGGGGTTATTTTTGTACAAACGGAGGTGAAAAAAAGAATGAGACTGCTGAATCTATCGAACGGCAAAGAACTGGCAGCACATGTAAAAGTAGCAGACAACTTTTTTAGGAGATTCAAAGGGTTGATGCTGACGAAATGCTTGCCAGAAGGACACAGTCTCTACATACAGCCCTGCCCGTCCATCCATACCTTTTTTATGAACTATTCCATCGATGTTCTTTACATCAACGAGAACAATGAAATTGTAGGTGCAGACGAACAGCTAGAACCTGCGAAAATTGGAAAGCGCTACAAAGGTGCGTACTCCGTATTCGAGTTGCCAGAAGGCACAATCCGGAATACAGGAACGGAAGTCGGTCATTTTATTAAACTACTAAATGAAAAGGGGATTTAAACAATGAAAGCAAAAATGAAAGCATTATTTACGGAAGAGCAAGGACAAGGTATGACTGAGTATGGTTTGGTGTTAGGGGTTATTGCTGTTGCGGTAGTTGGAGCTTTAGGATTGCTTCGTACTGAGATTATGGAAATGTTTGAAGCAGTTACAACTGCAGTTACTAATAGATAGGGAGCCGGAAATTAATTTATATGAACAGTTAAAATCAAATGCACTAATTAATATTATTCTTCTATCAGCGATATCTAAATCTATAAACTTGCCAGTCAGAGGTACAGGCAGAAGGAGCCTCGCGTTGAAAAACGTGGGGCTTTTTTTAAAACTTCTCCAAGAAATGAGGGAGAACGATGTGGATTGATTTTTTATTGATGGCGTTGTTAGCCATTTGTGTATTTACTGATTTAAAGGAACGGAAGATTTATAACAAGGTCCTGATGCCGTTTTTAATCCTGGCGTTTGTGATCCACCTTGTAACTGGAGGAATATCCGGGCTTGGGTTTACTTTAGCAGGAACAACGGTGGGCTTTGCAATTTTACTCATCCCTTATTTCATGGGCGGCATGGGAGCGGGCGATGTGAAACTTTTGGCAGTCATTGGCGCGCTTAAGGGTACGGTCTTTGTCCTCACGGCAGCTGTGTATATGGCATTGGCCGGTGGCATCCTTGCATTGTTTGTACTGTTATTTAGAAAAGGAGCGCTGAACCGTATTAAGCAAATCTTCATTTTCTTTGGTGGTTTGCGCGGTGGAATGAAGATTCCTCTTTTCATGGATAAAGAAGCACTCAATGCAACCTACCCATACGGTGTCGCAATCGCCATCGGCGCGGTCGCAGCAGCTATATTCCCATCCGGAGGAGGTCTCCTATGAGGCGAGATGAGCGTGGCCAGTCCCTTGTTGAGACCGCTCTCATCCTGCCGGTGCTTTTGCTGATATTGGTTGGCATCCTTGATTTTGGACGGATGATGTATTCCTATACACATCTCCATATGGCGGCCCAGGAAACGGTGAGGGTCGGCAGTCTGGGAGAGGGGGATACAGAAATTATTTCCTTCGCGAAGGATTATGTTCAGCTTAAAGAAATTGATCAATTAAAAATCATTATTTCACCTGGAGAAGCTAACAGGGATTCAGGTGAATATTTAACAGTGAAGCTTGAGTATCCTTTTCACTTTTTTACTCCGTTTGTGTCCAGCCTGTTTCCTTCAGCGTTGTCGATTAAGGCGGAGTCCACAATCAGAGTCGAGTAGGGGGAAAATATGATAAGAAGATGGTTTGCTGAAGAATCAGGAAACACGCTTATATTGGCAGCCCTTTCTCTCTTTGTCCTCTTAAGTTTGGCTGGTCTGGCGATTGATGGCGGAATGCTTTATATGACCAAGGCAGAGCTGCAAAAGACAGCAAATGCCGCTGTCCTTTCGGGTGCCCAGGAGTTGACGAATAATGAGGGGGAAGTTGATGAAATAACGAGAAGCATTGTGGCTGCCCATAACGATGGTTCAGCGATTGAGAATATCTCAATTGAGATGGAGAAGAAGGTCGCTATTGACCTGTCTAAAACGGTGCCACTTGCTTTTTCTAAATTATTTGGCAAGGAATCAGTCAATGTACGGGCACATTCTGCTGCGGAACTGAGAACAATGGGAAGGGCAGAAGGGGCAGCTCCTCTTGGAATTGATGACAGCATCCCTCTTGAATTCTATAAAGAATATCAGCTTAAAGTAGATAGCGGTGGCGTTGAGTACGGTAACTTTGGGGTACTTGCTTTAGGCAGCACCGGGGCGAGCTCTTATGAGGAAAACCTCCGGAACGGTTATCAAGAGGAATTGGCAGTAAATGATATCATTTCCACTCAAACGGGCAATATCGCAGGGAAAACAAGGGAGATCATCAAAGAAAAAGTGAATGGATGTCCTGAACTTCCAAGAGATATCCATGACAGAGACTGCTCAAGGATTATTCTTATTCCTGTCTATACTCCTTACAATCATGATGTCAACCAGGTGAAAGAAGTGAAAATAACAGGCTTTGCTTATTTTTACATAACAGACCCAATGGATAGTAAGGATACATCCATCAAAGGTATGTTCATTGAAAGACCAGGTACAGGATTAGAAACAAAAACAGGCGTTTTCAAAGGCGCATACAGCATTCGAATAACGGAGTAGGTGATCAAAAATGCGATCAAAGCTTGTTTTGGTCCTCGCATTGGTAATGGGGATCGTCACAACATTTCTTTTCTTTCAATATATGAGTCAAGTAAAGGCAGAAAAGACAATGAACAGTAATCTTGTAGAAATTGTTGTCGCCAAGGAAAGAATCCAAAAGAACGAGCGAATAACGGCTCAAAAGCTGATGCTCGCAGCGGTTCCCCAAAAAGCGCTGCATGCCAATTCTCTTAGAAGCATCAAGGATGCGGAAGGCAAGCTGGCAAATGCAACGATCGAGCAGGGGGAGCCCGTTCTTTCCCATAGACTTGGGACAGAAACGTCCGAAGCAACCTATGTATCCCGGAAGGTCCGGGACGGGTATCGGGCTGTTTCAGTTGGTGTTAATTTAAATCAATCAGCTTCAAACCTGATTGAACCAGAAGATGAAGTGGATATTATGTTTTCAAAGAAAATTGAGGGGCCTAAACCAAAGGTCGAATCTCAAATTATCTTGGAAAAAGCTAGAGTCCTTGCCGTAGGAAGAAAAATGATTTTACCTGAAGATTCACAGGAGCCCTATGCAGAATATACAACTGTTACTGTCGAGTTAAAACCAGAGGATGCTCTTAAGCTAGTGAATTCCGCTGAACAGGGAAATATCCATTTTATGCTGAATAAACGGCCCGTAATAAAGGAACAGAATGTAACTGGCGAAAGCAATAAAGATTGAGGTTAACGGAGGGTGATCAATCATGGAAGACGCAACTGAACTGCAAACACATGAAATGAAGCCGGCAAAGAACAAACGCGGCGAGCTTATTGCCGTTTGCAGCGCAAAAGGCGGGATTGGTCGCACGATTTTGACGGTCAATCTGGCTGGAGCCTTAGTAAAAAAGAATATCTCCGTCGCTATCTTGGATGGGGATTTCCAATTTGGGGACGTGGGGCTGGCAATGGACCTGAAATCAGCCTTTACTATCAAGGAAGTGATTGAAGGGGTCAGCACTCTTGATGAACATAGCCTGGCGGGTTATTTATCCAGGCATGAAACCGGTGTGAGAGTGCTGGTGGCCCCTGAACGTCCTGAATTTGCTGATCTTGTCACCAAAGAGGCTGTTAATAAAATCATCGACCTTATGCTATTAAATTATGATTATGTCGTAGTTGATACCGGTGTAGGTCTTAGCGACCATACTGTACATATTGCCGAGAAGGCGGACCAGATCATGGTGATGGCAAATCTGGAAATGACCGCCTTGAAAAATACGAAGCTGATGCTTGAGACTTTTGAAATACTTGAGCTTCACAGAAAGGTAACACTTGTAGTGAATAGGGCAAATATGGAAAGCGTTATACAGGCTGAAGACGCGGCAAGGATTCTTGGATATGAAGATCCTGTGTATATCCCAAATGATTTTCAAACATGCTCTCAATCTCTTAATATTGGTATTCCATTTGTGGTGAATCAGGGAAAGACGGATGTGGCAAAGGCGATTTTTAAAATGGCCGAACGCATTACAAGCCGCCGGGAAATAACGCTTTTCAAAGAACCAAAAGGCTCTTCATTTTTATCAAAATTAATCGGCAGAAAACGGACAAGGGGAGGAGCAGAACAATGAGCCTTCTGAACCGCATTCAGGAAAGGACGCAGCAAGCGGAAGGAAACGAGGAACAAGCTGAGTTGATATCCGAAGCCGTCCCCCAGCAAAGACTGGACATTCGAGCAGTTTTCAGGGACCCCAAAAAAGAGGCAGTGAACCCTGAGTTTCAAAGGAAACAGGATAAGCATCAGGAATTAAAGAACCTTATCCATAAACAAATCTTGCAGGAGTTCAAGGACGCACCTGTTGAGGAAATTATCCCCCGGCTTGATGGCATGGCGATCGAGATCATGAAGGATGACGAACAATTCCGCGGCAGTATTGACCGTAAAAAAGTCGTTGATGAACTGAAGAATGACCTGACAGGCTTTGGTCCGATAAATCCCCTCCTCATGGATGAAGATGTCAGCGAGGTCATGGTGAATGGCCCAAACCAGGTTTATTGTGAGCGTAAAGGGAAAATAGAAATGACCTCGATCAAATTCAGGGATGACGAGCATGTCATGAGCATTATTGAAAAAATTGTAGCGCCGCTCGGCAGAAGGATTGATGAAAGCTCTCCAATGGTTGACGCAAGGCTTCCCGACGGTTCCCGTGTTAATGCCATCATTCCTCCGCTTGCCTTGAAAGGCCCGACAATCACCATCCGAAAGTTCTCCAAGGATCCGTTCCAAATTGAGGATCTAATAAACTTTGGCACACTTAGTGAAGAAATGGCGATTTTCCTTGAAGCCTGTGTAAAAGCCCGCCTTAATATTTTCGTCTCCGGGGGAACGGGTTCTGGAAAGACGACGACCTTGAATGTTCTTTCCAATTTTATTCCGCATGATGAACGGATCATTACGATTGAGGATGCTGCTGAGCTTCAGCTAGGACAGGATCATGTTGTCTCTTTGGAATCAAGGCCGCCGAATATAGAAGGAAAGGGTTCAATTACAATCAGGGATCTTGTTCGGAATTCGTTAAGGATGAGGCCTGACCGGGTTGTCATTGGTGAGGTCCGCGGAGCTGAAGCTTTGGATATGCTGCAGGCTATGAATACAGGTCACGATGGCTCGCTTGCAACCGGGCACTCCAACAGTGCCAGAGACATGATTGCCCGTCTGGAAACGATGGTTTTGCTCGCCGGTGTTGAACTTCCTGTAAAAGCAATCCGGGAACAAATTGCCGGAGCGATTGATGTCATTATCCAGCAGTCCAGGTTAAAGGATGGTTCTAGGAGAATAACAAGCATCACCGAAGTGCAGGGGATGGAAGGCGATGTCATCGTCCTGCAGGATGTGTTTACCTATAATCAGCAGGGAGTAAACGATGCTGGCAAAATCATCGGGCGTCTAGTACCAACAGGAGTCCGTCCAAAGTTTTATGAACGGCTCGAAGCTTCAGGAATTCATATCCCAGCCAATGTTTTCATCGAGAGTGAGGAGTGGGGAGAATGATTTATGCCATTTCCGCGTTCTTCCTGCTGACGGCTTTCCTGTTATTTTTATCTTTTTTCCAAAGGATTTTTCTCTCTGACAAACGGCTGGAAAAGCGAATCGAAAAGTATCTGTCCAGCGGCACAAAATTGGACAGAAAGCATTACGATTTGATGGTCTATTTTCAAATGACCAAGCAAAAGGTCAGAAAGAAAATGCTGACGAAAGAGAAAAATTCAAAGCTGGAAACCTTGTTGAGAAGATCAGGCCTTCCGCTTAAACCTGAGGAATATATTATATTCCAATGGGTAGCGGCAGGATTATCTGGCTTTTTATTACTGCTGCTAACAGGGAATTTTATTTTTATGGCAGTTGGTTTTTTACTGGGGTTCATGTTTCCCCGCTGGTATGTAAAGAAAAAACAAAAGGAGCGGGTCGCAAAGTTCAATGATGGTCTTCCTGATATGATTTCTACGATTGTTGGTTCCTTGAGGGCAGGCTTCAGCTTTCAGCAGGCCTTGAAGGCGGTTGTTGAGGAGGCAGGTTCTCCCATTAAGGAGGAAATGGACAGCGTCATCAAGGAAATGCAATATGGCGCAAGCCTTGAGGATTCATTGAATGATCTAAAAGAGCGGATGCCCAGTGAGGATTTGGATTTAATGATCCAGGCCATCTTGATTCAGCGGCAGGTCGGCGGAAACCTTGCCACCGTTCTGGACAGGATTGTCCAAACCATCAGGGAGAGAACGAAAATCCACCGGCAGATTTCCTCGCTTACAGCGCAGGGGCGTTTATCCGGGATTGTCATCGGCCTATTGCCTATTATTCTAGCATTCGTAATCTATTTAATTGAACCTGAATATATCGGGACATTATTCAGCCACCCAATTGGTATAGCGCTGACAGCAGCAGGTTTTATTTCGGGAATCATTGGGTTTTTTCTCATTCGTAAAATTACGGCAATCGAGGTGTAGCGATGATTTATTTTAGTTTTTTTCTTTCCGTTTCACTGCTGATTTACGGATTATATTTAATCAAGGATGAGAAATCCTCCTATATGAAGAACCGGATGTCAGCGTTTGTCAGCGGTGTTAAGGAGCAAACAGAGCCTGAGGCGGAAAAATCGAGTCATGCAACCTTGTATGAACGGCTCGTCAAGCCGCTGCTCAATGATTTTAAAAGAAGCTTTAAGAAAAAAATGCCTGGTGAGAAAGAAGCGAAGATTGAAACAAAGCTCCTTCTCGCAGGAAGCCCTTTTGGAATGACTCCTGTGGATTTTAGATTATTACAGATTTCCATCATGCTGCTTTTTCCGCTTTTAGCAGGTGCATATGGGGCATTGCTCCAGACGGGCTATGCAGGTATATTCCTGTTTTTCATTGTCGGGCTCGGAGCTGGTGCGGTTCTCCCCCATTATTATCTCAACCTTAAAAAGAAGGCTCGAAACCGAAGTGCTTTGAAGGAGCTTCCTGATATCCTGGATCTTCTGACCGTAAGCCTTGAAGCGGGTCTTGGGTTTGACTCAGCGGTCAGCAAGGTCGTCTCAAAGAAAGCCGGAGTCCTTTCAGCTGAATTTCATCGCAGCCTTGAAGAATTAAGACTTGGCAGGACGAGAAGAGAGGCTCTTTCAGGGATAAAGCTCAGGGTAGAAGTAGAAGAGGTCCGAGCTTTTATCAGCAGCATCCTCCAGGCGGAGAAGCTGGGAATTGGTATGGTGCAGGTGCTTCGTGTCCAGTCGAATGAAGTGCGCGAACGAAGGAGGCAGCGGGCAGAGGAAGAGGCAATGAAGGCTCCGGTCAAAATGCTTTTCCCGCTGGTGCTATTCATTTTCCCGAGCTTATTTATCGTCCTGCTTGGTCCAGCGCTGATTCAATTTATTGAAACCTTTTCAAAATAAAGAAATGGACTGGCTGTATCTCAAGGCCAGTCCATTGTCTTATTTTTTGGCTGTGTTAAACTTGTCTGTTGATTTCCG
>NZ_JBALSS010000025.1:165325-171889 GCF_036967045.1 Bacillus sp. JJ1609
AGTCGAGTGCCCTCCGCTCAAATCAGCAGGTGCTATAAATCAACCTTGACCTTTAACAAAGCCTATTTTTTAACTATCTTTGACGGGTTATTGATTTTATACGCTACTGTAATCTCCAAGAGTAGAGCCTCATCTTCAACATCCTTACCCTTCGGCAGGCTTTTCTTGACGATTTTACCGTCAAATTCTAGTTGCTGGCCTGGCTCTAATTCAAGTTTTTTCAGGGTTTTACTGTGAGAGCCCCAGGCAAGACCGACCTCAATGGGTTCATCCTGTTCAATTTTTACGTCCTCAAACACGACTACTTCATCGTTATCTTCATTAAAATGATTCCAGCTCAGAGCAAACTGCTTCACTTTTCCTGTAAAATGGACTTTTTCTTCAGGCAATACCAATTTTGGCTGCTTTTCTTTTTTTTCTTTTGCCTTTTTTGCAGGTTTTTCTTGTTGCGGTTCTGCTAAAGCTGGAGCTGCAGGTTGAGTTTCGGTTTTGATTTCTGGTACCGTTGGTTCTGCGGGAATGCTCTCTGATGCGGTATCAGCATTTTGGATTATAATTTCTTTCCCGAAGCTTGATGCCTGCATTTCTTTCAAATAAGCAGGTTGGATGCAGGTGAGGTTCCCGTCCTGGAATTCAATCACCAGCGTGTTATATTCCGCGGTTTCTCCAAAAATCTCATATCCCCTTATTGTAACAAGACAATGTTGGTTTCTGTCTTTGTACCAGAATTCCTTTTTTGTACTTAGTCCCCATTCCTTTACTTTTTCCAAATAATGAGCTTCATCTTCAAAACGTTCGTATTCCCCTTTAGGCGGGATATATTGTGTCAAATGTGATTGATTAATGCCAGCTACTGAATTCGCCATCTGTCCACTTCCTTTCAAGTCTATTTTACAGTCTTGGCTGATAGAAAAAAAGCGCAAGCATTCTAAGTTGTCTCTGCAGCTCCCACCGCCCAGAAAGAACATATTTTCCTGGTTATGGATAAATGCCCGTACATTTTCAGCCCTCCACGAATTAACTAATTAAGAAGGAAAAATGAGACATATGCGCGTAACGACGATAGTTGGGAGGAACGATGTGGATACGATATTTATAAAGAAATGTATGAAAGAGATCCAGGTGAAGAATCTTGACAATCAAGATGTAGAGGTTATCAACAATTCCCCTCTGGTAATGATAGGGAAAGGTCGCCAGGGGGCGGTTTTCCAATATACGGATGATATTTGTATTAAAGTGTTTGGCAACGCGGAGGACTGTGAGCGTGAATATTATGCACTTTCTCTGGGCCAGCAAACGGATCTCTTTCCTCGCCTTTACGACAAAGGGAAGCTATATATTGCGATGGAAATAATCAAAGGGGTGGACGTGAGGGAGTACTTACAATCACAGCCTTTAACAGAAGAATTGTCCCTTAAATTGATTAATATGCTAATTACATTCAAGGAAATTGGCTATGACCGAATTGACCATCACAAGCGCCAGGTTTATCTTCAGCCTGACGGCAGCCTGAAGGTGATTGATGTGGCAAGGGCTGTTTGGCGTGACCGTGTCTATCCTTATCCTAGAAAGCTGCTGACTTCGCTTGGGGAAAAAAATAAGAATTTATTTATGACTCATGTTCAACAGCTGAAGCCGGAGCTATACAAGGAATGGATGTACTATATGCAGATGGAAGAAGTGTCGCGTGAAATCTATCAATTATTGCTTGATGGGAAAACAGACAAATTGCATTTAAGTGAACAAAGCGAAAAGTTGTTGACAACCCATGATCAAAAAATTCATAAGAGCCAGCTTGAAAATATGATGCACAAGGTTTTTAAGGAAGAATGGGTGAAAACGATGCTTGCACGCGGTGCTAACCCTGACAAGGTGATGGACAAAATCGATGAATACTGGAAAAAGCTTCAACTAGGAATGCAGCCTCAAAGGAGAGGCAGTGGAAGAGGTTATGGCAGGTCCGAGAAGCTCGATTGGGAAGATTATTATAAGAAAACGTCCGAAAAGGATAAAAAAGGAAAGAGTTCTTCGAAGGATTCGTGGGGAATGGCCTACGAAAGCATGAGGATGAAGAAAAGGGAAAGAAAACGCAGAACATAAGTTTTTGCAAGATATTTTATATGAGGAGGAGCCGAATCTTCAGACGAGGAGAAACCGATATGAAAGTACTTGTAATCTGGCGCCTGCTTACTGTTGGCGGGGTAAATGCCGGATGGCGGAATCGCTCGATCTATTTTAAAAAACATGGAATCGATACAGAATTTCTGTATACGACTGACCATGGCGGTCTTCATATAATGGAGGACATCGCTCCGGTGTATTTAACCAAGGATGATAATGAAATCATTAATATCATCAAAAAAAATCATTACGATGCCATCATTGTTGTCGATACCGCGGCAGCTTATAAATGGATCCGGAAAGCAAAATTCACAGGGCCCGTCATCATTGAGGCCCGGACACCGGAAATCATCAAGCTTCAGCCGCATTTGAAAAACTTTAAAGGAATTAAGCCTGAGGTAATCGTTGTTCCTTCTAATTACCAGAGACGGATTGTTTCGATTTTAACCGAAACCAAACCGATTGAAGTAATTTACAACGGGGTTGATACATCCTTTTTCCGCATGCTGCCTGAAAAAGAGATCGATTTTCACAGTGTGCCAGTTTTACCTGCAGATAAGAAAATCATCGGTTGGATTGGCAGACTGGACAAACGAAAAAACTGGCCGATGCTTCTTGAGGTAGCGAAAAGGATTAAATGTGAACGGAAGGATATTGAGTTCTGGGTAATAGGCGGAGCGCAAAGTGTCCAACGGGAAGAATTCAGGGCGAAATGGCAGGAGGAAAACTTGACGGACATTGTAAAATGGTTCCCAGTCATTCCTTATCAGCAAATGCCTGATGTCTATGCGAAAATTCGCCATTCAGGCGGCTGCACCCTGGCTACTACCAAATCAGAATCCTTCGGCAATACTTTTATCGAATCGATGGCTTGCGGGGTGCCCGTAGTAGCTTCAAACATGATGCCAGTCACAGAGCTGGTTCCCGAGGGGCAAACCGGTATGCTCTACCGCGGACAGAATGTGGATGATGCAGTGGCAAAAATTTATTCAATACTTGATGCTCCTGAATTGCATCAAAATATGTCCAAAAAGGCGACTGAACATGTTCGGCAAAATTTTTCCATAGAAGTGGTGGCAGAGCAGTATATCGATTTGTTATACGAGATTGTCTATGGAGACCAAAAAGGGGTGGGAACCCATGATTAATCCGGTAGCTTATCGCAGGAAATTAGAAGGTAAATCAAACGCGCATCTAATCGCTTTTGATGATGGAAGAGAGTATGTGGTTAAATATTTTCAACCCGGATTTGAACGTACCTTGCCCAATGAGTGGGTTTCCTATTGTTTGGCAAGGTATCTGGGACTGCCCATTCCATTTGCCAGATTAGTTGAAATCCCCGATGAGTTTACAGTGAAAATCCCTGAACTGGCTCAGATGGTTCCTTCCCAATTTCAGTTCGCATCTTTATATGTGCCGAATTGTCTTGATGGGCATCAGGTCCGAGGAGTATCTGGCATATTGAATCAAGAGACACTGGCCGGAATCATTCTATTTGATTATTGGATGTGCAACCGTGACCGGACACGCAAAAATATCCTTTTTCAGGAAGACTCTCAAGATGTGTTTCAATTATGGGTTATTGATCATGCAGAGGTATTAGGGTCATATGATTGGCAGATATCAAATCTGGAGAATTTGCCGACAGGGCTAAGGAAAAGCGCTGCTCACAGGCTGATGGCTTCTTTTATTGAAAACAAGGAGGCATTTGCTGAAGCTCTCGAGCTCATCCAGACAATCCCCATTTTCTTGATAGAAGAAATTGTCTCGACCATTCCTGATGACTGGAATGTTTCAAAAGAAGAAAAGAAAGCGATGGTAAATGCGCTGGTTCAGCATCGGACGAAAATTCTTCCAAAGCAAATGGCTAGAATCATTAAAAAGGTATACCATCCACAACGTAGAAAGAAATTATGACATCTATCGTCTTGATTCCATGAAATGATTATGTGCTTTTGTCTATAAAGTCTTTTCGGTATGTAGGCTTATGACGTGAGCGGAGATTGCCCCTTTGAATATAAAGAATTATGGAATTCAAAAGGGAGGCAGCATATGAAGATCAGAAAAGCTATAATCCCGGCGGCTGGTCTCGGGACTCGGTTTTTACCGGCAACGAAAGCACAGCCCAAGGAAATGCTGCCGATTGTTGATAAGCCGACCATCCAATATATTGTCGAGGAAGCCGTTGCTTCAGGTATAGAGGAAATTATCATCATCATCGGCAGGGGTAAAAGATCAATAGAAGACCATTTTGATAAATCATATGAACTCGAAGATGCTTTATTAAAAAAGAATAAGCTCGATATTTTGGAAGAGGTCCAAAGGATTTCGAGTCTTGCAAATATCTATTATGTCCGGCAAAAGGAGCCAATGGGATTGGGGCATGCCATATTATGTGCCCAAAGCTTCATTGGCAATGAGCCTTTCGCCGTTTTGCTCGGGGATGATATCGTCAAATCAGAAACGCCTTGCTTAAAGCAAATTATCAATGTCTTCGAATATTGCAACAGTTCTGTAGTAGGCATTCAAAGTGTGCCAGAGAAGGATGTCAGCAAGTACGGAATCATTAAGCCCAAGGGGGCGAATCTTGAACCAAATCTTTTCTATATTGAGTCGCTCGTAGAAAAGCCACCTATAGAGGAAGCCCCTTCAAGGTATGCAATTATGGGCAGATATGTCCTGAGGCCGGAGATATTCGACGTATTGGCAAAGCTGCCATTGGGCCATGGCAGTGAACTTCAGCTTACGGATGCCCTCAATGAACTCAGTAAGCGTCAGGCAGTGTTAGCGTATAACTTTGAGGGTGATCGCTATGATGTCGGGGATAAAATCGGCTTCGTAAAAGCTACATTGGACTTTGCCCTGCAGAGGGAAGATATTCGTGAGGATGTACTTGAGTATTTGAAGGATTTTTATGAAAAAGCTCATGGTGAGAGCTTGAAGAATGAGGGTACCTGATATGAAGATTGCTGTATTAGGTACTGGATATGTTGGGCTGTCCACCGGAGTTTGTCTTGCGGAAATCGGCCACAATGTTGCCTGCATTGATGTCGACCAGAAGAAAATAGAAACCCTCAAGCTAGGAAAGTCCCCCATCTATGAACCAGGTTTAGAACAGCTGCTATCGAGAAATTATGCAGCTGGCAGACTAAGGTTCACAACTTCCCATCAAGAAGGATTATGCGAAGCGGAAGTGATCATGATCGCCGTAGGTACACCACAAAGTGAAGATGGACGCGCGAATTTATCCTTTTTAGAACAAGCAGCGAAAGATCTTGCCGCACATATTGTCCAGGATTCAATCGTGGTGATCAAAAGTACGGTGCCAGTGGGTACGAATGAACACTTTGAACAGCTTCTAGCTGCCCATCTTAAAAAGAATGTGGAAATTCAAATGGTAGCGAACCCTGAATTTCTAAGACAGGGGTCGGCTATCATGGATACGATGAAGGCAGATCGGATCATTATTGGAACAGAGCATAAAGAGGCTGCAGAAAAAATTCAGGAAATGTATCGGCCTTTAAATGTGCCATTTTTACTCACCGATGTTAAAAGTGCAGAAGTGATCAAGTATGCATCCAATGCTTTTCTGGCAATGAAAATAAGTTTTATCAATGAAATTGCCAACCTGTGTGCCGCTGTAGGTGCAGATGTAGAAGACGTAGCAAAAGGCATAGGCAAAGATAAACGGATTGGAGCGGCATTTTTAAACGCAGGAATCGGCTATGGAGGATCCTGTTTCCCTAAGGATGTGAAAGCCCTGCTTCATTCATCAAGGGAGCATGGAATCCCGTTTTCCCTCTTAGAAGAAACGATTGCGATTAATGATCATCAGCACCAACTGCTGGTAGAGAAAGCCTTAAAACGGTTAGGGGAGCTTAAAGGAAAAAAAATCGCCATGCTTGGCCTCGCGTTCAAACCGGAAACGGATGACATGAGGGAAGCACCATCGATTAAAATCGCAAACACCTTAACGGAGCTTGGCGCAGAAGTGGCAGCATATGATCCTGTCGCGGCTGTAAATGCATCGAAGGTGATAGGAAATAAAATCATGTATGCCGCCTCGGCCCTTGAAGCGGCTTCACATGCAGACGCGCTTTTCATCGTCACAGAATGGAAGGAATTCCAACAGTTGAATCTTCCAGCTCTCGTGAAGTCCATGAAACAGCCAATCATCTTTGACGGCAGAAATTTCCTCGCAGAAGAGTCAATCAGAGCATGCGAGAAAATAGAATATTATCCTGTTGGACGGCCGGGGATCGTGGTCGGAGGTTAGAGCTATCTGTAAGGTGAAACTCGGACTTGGAGATTTCTAATGAAAGGTATTAGCTGCTGAGTGGTTATGGTAAAGGCCCTCATAACCATTCAAAGGCAAATTCTACTTGTGAGTGGTTATGGTAAGGGCTCTCATAACCATTCAAACCGAAAATCTGCTGCTGAGTG
>NZ_JBALSS010000025.1:172067-193966 GCF_036967045.1 Bacillus sp. JJ1609
ATTCGAAGTGAAAATCTGCCGCTGAGTGGTTATGGTAAGAACTCTCAGTGAATGCACCGATTACTAAATATCAAGATTTATCAAGAAGGACATCATTCGTCCTTCTTTTTTATTTTAAAAGGGGATACTAAGGGTAAATAATTGTACATGCGGTTAAAGAGAGGGGGACCAACATGAAGTTGAATATGCAGCTTGTGATTGCGTTTTTAGTTTCTTTAGCAGGATTCATTGCCATGTCATTGCTGGTACGAGCCAACCATATTATGCGCTTTGACGGGTACATAATTTCGTTCATCCAGGGTACTGAAACAGCCTGGCTGACAACAGTAATGAAATTCTTTACTTATATCGGAACAATTCGATTCATAGCGGTTCTTTCAATTTTTGTCTTGTTCTTCCTGTTAAAAGTGCTTAAGTACAGATTGGAAATATTAATTTATCTGGCTGTGGTTTTCTGTACGCCGATATTGAATAGATTATTGAAACTTTATTTTGAAAGAGCCCGTCCTGACCTGCACAGGCTGATTGAGATAGGCGGATATAGCTTTCCGAGCGGGCATGCGATGAATGCTTTTTCGTTTTATAGCATACTTGCTTTCCTGCTTTGGCGCCATGTTCCATCACGTCTAGGTAGAGTAACTGTTATTCTGATTAGCATTTTTATGATCGCAGCGATTGGGACAAGCAGGATTTATTTAGGAGTCCACTATCCAAGCGATGTGATTGCTGGCTATCTTGCAAGCGGTTTTTGGGTCTCGACCGTCATATGGGTGTTTCAAAGATATCAGGAAAGACACTTTCCAGCCATGGCCGGTGCTCAAAACTGATAGTGAAAAAGCCTGCTACCCTTCCGGAATAGCAGGCTTTCCTTTACTTTTCGGTCAGTTCTTCAATGCTTTTTCCTTCGACGAATTTGGGGGTCTCCAGTCCTAATAGTTCATAGACTGTCGGTGCGATGTCGAGGTTGGAGATTGGCTTTATTTTTTCCTGGTTTGAGATGTCTGGTCCCATCGCGATAAAGACTGCTTTAAGCTTCTCGCGTTCGGGGTCGCCGCCGTGCGTTCCTAAATCAATTGCAGGTTTTACGGCTTTTGACATGCCATTCCCCATTATATAGCCTGGAGCTGCCATTAAAAGCACATCCCCAGCATGGTTATCCTCCATGTTTGGCTTTCCTTTTTCAGTCAATCGCTTCACGTCTTGGTAAGGATAGCTGTTCGTTTGGAAAACATGGCTGTATAGGTCCTTTGTATTTTCTTCTAAGGAGACAAGGGAGAGACCTTCATTCCAAATGCTCGTCCACATCTCTGTCAGATGGTGTTTTACCACTTTTCCTTTTACATTTCTCTCAACTTTTACTTCTTTAAAAGCATTGATGATTTCTTCCCTTACCTGCTCATACTCACCTTGTGGAACGACTCCGTACTTTTCTCGTGATTTAAGGTTGATATAAATGTGAGCAGCTGATCCGCTTGGAATGGCAATCGCCTTCGATTTTTTCATGTCTACCTTGGCATCGGAAGTTTCAACAAGCAGTCCCTTGTTCTTTAAAACCTTGTTTGGCTCCAGCAACGAGTGGGCAGGCTCCATCCCGTGATCGGAAACTATGAATAAGTTTTCATTGTCCTCAAGAGACTTAGTGGTTTCTCCGACTACCTCATCTGCCACTTTGTAGGCCCATTCTATATTTTTCATATATCGCTGCGATTTTTCGGGAGTATACCCTGGCTGCCGAGGATCTGTCAGCAGATACAAATGCTCCTGGTGATCGATTTGCGGGGCATAGAACATGAGAAGGTCCGGATCGTATTCTTCTTTAATATATAACGATACATCTGTCACCCAATTTACGAATCGCTCCGCTATCTCTTCGTATTCCTTTCTGCTAATCCAGCCTTTTTGCAAAGCAATATCGTCATCCTGTGCCGGAAAAACACCAAATTTTTCACGAATTCCTTCTGTGAAGCCTTCCGGGCCATCAATCTCTCCGGAGGTGACGGCTGTCCTGTACATTTTTATTTCATTTTGTAAACGCTGGTCTCTAGGCGCAAACCGGAACCAAAAACCGGCTACTTGTTTATCTTGTACTTTTAAACTAAAGGATCCCCAGCCTTCACTTTTAACACCCTTGGTATCTGTCTCCAACTCTTTACTTTCTGAAATGATAAATTGATTGTAGTTTACCCTCTGGTCATTGGAAGAGTCGTAGCCCAATACATGCAGGGTTTGATCTTTGCCATCCTTTACTTTAATTTGGAAAGATGATTCCATGAGAGGACTATAGCTTTGAGGAGTGTTTTTCCAATTAGCAGCTTGTGTGAATTTGAGCTTCTCTTCTTTGCTAGGAGCCCATGTATCTCCGTAATAAACGGTATAGTCACCCTGTTTCCCAGTCTTCGGATTCGCTCCGGCAAAAGCAACTGTCGCCGTGGTCTTTCCTTGTTTTTTCGCCTCAACCCACAATGGGTTAACGTCCAGTTCGCTCATAAAAGCGTCCTGTTTGTTTGTTAAGGCTTTGTCAGGCTCCTGCCAAACATTGCTCACAATAGACGTTTTTATCGGAGGAGCTCCAGTTGCAATCGCTGCATGGGATGGTGCAGTAAGCGAAGGACTGACTGTTGTCGCATATTTTGCCATCGCTCCTTTTTTTACTACTTTTTCAATATTAGGCAGTTTCCCATCCTTCATATATCTTCTTGTCAAGTCATTTCTCATCCCATCGAAGGAAATCAGGATGACCTGGTGATTGCTTTTAGCAAGTGCTGATGACTCCGATGTATTTGATAAAAGTAAAGTCATTATTATGAGTGCTGTCAATATTCTTGTTGTCATAAAATCTCCCTTGATGCTTTTTTCTCTAGTTTGTTATACCTGATTTTTGAAGGGTTGAAACTTTTTTCATCATGGCTAATGTAAAAATAATTTGACGTTTTTATAAAAGCCTGGCCTTATCGTTTTAATTCACTGACAAATGGGAATAAGTAAGAAGAAAGACAAATACATATCATAGTTCTCTCACAATTTACTGTTATAAATGGTAGGGAATTGAGTTACTAAAATTTAACGCTGTTTGCTATTGTGATTTAATGAGCAATGGACCTTGGGAGGGGCATATGTACAAAAAACAGGAACGAATGCTAATTTGGCTGGCCTTTCTTGTGGCTGCGATCATGGGCCTGTCATTTATAGGACGCATTTTTGCAGGTTAGAAAAGGAGAATGTTAAATGGGAAATGAAGAATCGGTCTTTTTCAGCCGTGTCTTAACTGAGCTGACTTTATCATTCCATATCATTTACGCAACCATAGGGGTGGGCATCCCGCTCATGATCATGATTGCTCAATGGGTAGGAATCAAAAAACAGGATGAACATTATATTTTAATGGCACGGAGATGGACGCGGGGATTCGTCATTACCGTTGCAGTCGGAGTCGTGACCGGGACGGCAATCGGGCTCCAGCTATCTTTACTATGGCCGAACTTTATGGAGCTTGCTGGAAACGTCATTGCGCTTCCGCTCTTCATGGAAACATTCGCATTTTTCTTTGAAGCGATCTTTTTAGGTATTTATTTATACACATGGGACCGTTTTGAAAATCAGAAGAAGCACTTGCTTCTCTTAATTCCGGTTGCAATCGGCGCATCTTTTTCAGCTGTGTTCATTACGATTGTGAATGCGTTTATGAATGCACCGCAAGGCTTTGATCTTGTGAATGGCCAGCTGGTGAATATCAATCCCGTATTAGCGATGTTTAATCCAGCCATGCCAACAAAGGTAGCCCACGTCCTGGCAACAGCCTATATGACATCAGCGTTTGTTTTAGCATCGATTGGTGCTTATCGGCTTCTTAAGGGTTCAGATCATATTTACCATAAGAAAGCTCTGTTTTTAACAATGAAAATCGGGCTTATTTTTTCAATCGCTGCTGCTGTTATCGGTGATTTTTCCGGAAAATACCTGGCTGAATATCAGCCTGAAAAACTAGCTGCGGCAGAGTGGCATTTCGAAACGCATGAAGGGGCACCTTTAATGCTATACGGTTTGCTGGATGACGGAGAGGTTAAATATGCGATAAAAGTGCCATATGCACTAAGTATATTAGCTCACAGCAACCCGAAAGCAGAAGTCATTGGTCTCGACCAATTTAAGGAGGATGAAATCCCGCCACTATACATCCATTACCTCTTCGACAGCATGGTGACGATTGGCATGTGGTTGACAGGTTTATCACTTCTCTATGTGCTGGGAGTTTGGTTTAAAATGAGTTTTATACACTCCAGATGGTTTCGCTGGCTGCTCGTCCTCGGTGGTCCGCTGTCGATTCTCGCCATCGAACTAGGCTGGTGGTTTGCTGAAGTCGGACGCCAGCCATGGATCCTCCGCGGCATTTTGCGAACCGAGGAAGCCGCAACAACAAGCGGCCAGGTAGACACCATGCTGCTCATGTTCGCTGGACTTTATCTTATATTGGGAATCGGAAGTGTAGTCGTGCTGACAAGGATGTTCCGCAAAAATACGGTGGAACAGGAGCTCGCTGACAGGGAATTGGAGAGGGGAGGTGACATACGATGACACTTGAGATTATCGGGATTTCGGTCCTTTGGCTCTTTCTGTTTGGTTATGTCATCGTCGCCTCTATTGACTTTGGTGCAGGATTTTTTAATGCTTACAGTTTATTCAGGGGGAAACAGCATATTTTAACGCGGATTATCCAGCGCTATCTTTCGCCGGTGTGGGAAGTGACGAATGTGTTCCTTGTCTTCTTTTTCGTAGGAATTGTCGGCTTCTTCCCTAAAACAGCCTATTATTATGGAACGATTCTGCTCGTTCCAGCGAGCATCGGGGTTGTTTTGCTTGCAGTCCGGGGAGCCTACTATGCATTTACCACCTATGGCGGACTTCAGCATAAAAGATACACCTATTTATATGGACTCTCAGGCTTGTTTATCCCAGCTTCATTATCCATTGTGCTGACCATTTCGGAAGGCGGATATGTCAGTGAGAAGGCATCAGGGCTTGAACTTGATTACTGGGCTCTGTTCACTAGCCCGCTGACATGGAGTATTGTTGTTCTTAGTTTGGCTGCTGTTCTGTATATTTCAGCTGTATTTTTAACATGGTACGCAAATAAAGCTCAGGACAAACCGGCAACAGAACTGCTCCGGAAATATGCGCTTATCTGGTCAGTACCCACGATTGTTACTGCTACAGGAATCATCGTTGAGCTTAAGGACCATAACCCTGAGCATTACAGCCGCTTAATGGACTTTTGGTGGCTTTTCGCAATCTCGTTTATCTTATTCGCAGGGACTGTTTATCTGGTTGGGAAAGGGAAAGCTTATGGTGTGGCGTTCGGGTTATTGACAGGACAATTCCTGATTGCCTTTTTCGCCTATGGCATCTCCCATTATCCATATTTGCTTTATCCTTACCTGACGATTTATGACAGTTTCACTAATGAAGCGATGGCCATCGCTCTGATCATCGCTTTTGTAGCTGGACTAGGGCTGCTGCTCCCATCATTATATTTGCTGCTGCGGCTGTTCTTGTTTAACAAGGATTATGTTCAGGGCAAAAGAAATGACCATGCATAGGAGGAATAAACATGGCTGAGTTTTTAATGTTCTATGCTCCTTTTGTCGTCATCATCGGGTCCATCGCTGTTGCATTTTGGCTGGCGAGGAAGGACGGAGCAAATAAAGAGCGGGAATAAACAAACAAAAAGCTGTAAAACCGCCTGGTTTTACAGCTTTTCTATTTGAAGGATCTAACACAATTTACGCCATAAAGTGGAACTATTAACGACTGATGTACTCTCTATGATGGAATAGGCAGCGTTCGTAATCGCCTGGGCCATAGTTTCGCCAGTTGCACGGACGTCATTAAACCAAACCTCAGATTCCCCAGCAGCACTGAATTTGTAACCGAGATTTTCTAATTTTTCTGCAACCATCATTGCATGGTCAAGGTTTTGCTCCGGCTGAAAATCAGAATCATTGATAAAAACACTTTTCTCATCATCATACCAGCGGTCCCACCTATTTAACTTCCAACCAAGGATCCTTCTTGCAATAGCGTCTGTTTTGTTCAATTGCTTCTACCTCCTCTTTACGGGATATTTTGTTTTAATTTGATAGATGTGGTCTGGAGTTTGCTTTTACAATACAAACACATTGTTGTATAACAGTTTACTTGTTTTTATTATATTATATAACAAGAGATGAAAACAACTAAAATAGTTTTATAATTTTTAAAAAATTGCGTAGGCTTAATTTTTTTGTGATGCTGGTTTGCCTGGTAATCTTTCTAATAATTGATATGGGCGTACCTTAAATGCTTCAAATGGTACAGAATATCCTTTCATCGCATCCAGAACTTGAGGAATAAACTTTCCTCTTTTAAAATAATGAGGAAGAGTCAACGGATCTAACTTCACAAAGCGGACATCCTGGGTCTCAGCAGAGGTCCTTAAATTTCCCCCAATGCATTTGCCGTGAAATACAATTGAAATGGTGTTTCCGTTTGAGTAAACACCTGTTACGCCAAACAGCTTAACCTGTATTCCGGTTTCCTCGAGAATTTCCCTATGCAGTGCAATGTCTAAAGTTTCTCCATCATCCACTCCGCCACCGGGGAGCTCCCACGTATCCGATCTCCAATATGTTTTAACCAATAATGTTTCTTCTTTATCATTTGTAATAAAACCGCTTACTGTTACATTTTGATGTGACTGATGGTCTGTACCTGTTGGAGTTAAAAAATCCTGATGATAATCTGAGTAAAGCTTGCCTAATTTTAATAGCTGCGCCTCTGCTTGCTGATTTAATTGATCCTTTTTTACTCTCTCTTCAATTTTCAAAAAGTCCTCAAAGCTTGAATAATGCCACATTGTTAAAACTTCTGTTTCATCGGAAGTTAACCAGCGGCCAATTAATTCAGCTCCATTTTTTAGCTGGTTCGGCTTCACGTATTCTTCAAAGTATTGATTAAACTCTTTCATTTTTCCTGTGCAAACCTTGTGAATTTCTCTTCTGCAGAACATGAAAACCCTCTCTTTAAAAAATTAAATCGGAAATATTTTATTGTATGAAGGAGAAAATTTACTGTGTCTTATCAAAAGTAATAAAGTCTGTGAAAATTTATCAGCCATTTTGAGCACCTTAAAAAAGGGGGTGACAAAATATGAGTGAAAAACAAATCAGTGTGCCTAACGTAAAATTAGGCGGGGAAATCGTAAAGGAAAAAGGTAGAACAAATGGGGAACTTGGCAAGGATCAGGGTTTTGATGCAAAAAGCAATAAAAAATAATGGCAGAAAAGAGGGCAAACGATGACAAACCCTAATGATAACCGCGAACGAAAGAATAAGTATCCAAATAATAAAAAGCAAGAAAATGCGTCTGGTATCCGAAGTGAAATCACTCAAAAGGATATGAAGAAATAAACAATGAAAAAAGGCGGGACTAACCCCGCCTTTTAAAACTTGATTAAGTGATTCAATGCGTTTTCAAATAAAAATTGAGTAAGTAGGATTTTTATCGTGGAGGATGAAACAAGTATTTATTCTCCTTACAGCACTATTTTATTTTCCGCTTAAAGCTTGCATGAATCTCTGCAGGCTTTTTTGCTGTCTTTAATAAATTCAGCATTGAAATAGGGATTTTCTTTGATATTAGAAAAAACTATATTAAAAAATTTTTGACAATATGAACATCTGTACATATAATAAAACAAAAAGTTGCACTAGGTAAAAACTATAGTGTGGAGGAAAAAAAGATGGCTGGGACTAATATGGTGACATTGTTTGAAGGTCAAAAAGGTGATTTCATTAAAATTTTGAATCTCACTCTAGAAGGAACAATGCGAAGAAGATTGCTTGATCTCGGTTTCGTGCCTGGAGCGATTGTGGAGGTTATAAGGAAAAGTCCACTTGGTGACCCTATTGCATTTCGGGTGTGCAGTACATCTATTGCGTTAAGAAAAGAAGAAAGTATAAGTATAGAAGGGGAGCTGGTTAACAATGGTTGAGCGATATCGGATTGCGCTGGCAGGAAACCCAAACACCGGTAAGAGTACTTTATTTAACACATTGACCGGCTTAAAACAGCATACGGGAAATTGGGCAGGTAAAACGGTTGATATTAAAGAAGGATCGTTTTTATTTAAAGGAAAGTCCTATTCCATGATTGACCTGCCAGGTACGTATTCACTGTTTTCCAATTCACTGGATGAGGAATCAGCACGGGATTACATCATTTTCGAAAAACCAGATCTTACTGTTGTTGTTTTAGATGCAACTGCCCTCGAGCGAAATATGAATTTGGCCCTGCAGGTGATGGAACTGACTGAAAAAGTGATTGTATGCATCAATTTAATTGACGAGGCTGAAAAAATGGGCATTAAAATTAATGAGAAAATTTTGATGAGACGCTTGGGAGTACCTGTTATCAAAATATCTGCCCGAAACAAAACAGGTCTGCCTCTGCTGCTGGATACAATGGAAAGAGTGATAACCGGAGCAATTCCATGTTCGCCTTTGCAAATTACCTATGATGATGAAACGGAACAAAAGATCGATAGTCTTTTACCAAAGGTTCAAAGTGTTTTCGGGGATAAAGTGCCTGCCAGATGGCTCTCGTTAAGACTTTTGGATGGAGATAAAAAGCTGCTGGAGGAATTGATGCAAAGGCATCTTAAGAAGGAGGTCTCAAGCTAATGGGGTATACATCATTAGAAAAACAGCAAATGTTGAATACTCTGTTCGATCATGCAGAGCAATTCTCATCAGAAAAAACACGTGACAAGATTGTAGAAGCGCTATACCGGAACAGCAGCCAATTTATAGCAGAAGGAGTTAGATATTCAAAGACGAAGCATGACCAGCGAACGGAGCGATTAGATGCTATACTAACCTCGCCAATTTGGGGATTTCCGATTATGCTTCTTATGCTAGGAGCTGTTTTTTACTTAACAATAGCGGGTGCTAATATCCCTTCCTCCATGCTCGCTGATTTTTTCGGCTGGCTTGAAGGATACATTACGATGCTTTTTACCATGGTGAATGCACCTGAGTGGCTTCACGGGGTATTGGTGCTAGGGTTTTACCGTGGAACTACGTGGGTCATAAGCGTGATGCTGCCGCCGATGGCTATCTTTTTCCCGACTTTCGCTCTTCTTGAGAATTATGGGTATCTTCCCAGGGTTGCTTTTAATATGGACCGACTGTTTAAAACTGTAGGAGCTCACGGAAAGCAATCGCTCACCATGGCTATGGGATTTGGCTGTAATGCAGCAGCCATGATGTCAACGAGAATTATAGAATCTCCGCGGGAAAGGATTCTGGCAATCCTGACAAACAACTTCGTACCCTGTAATGGCAGATGGGGGACATTGATTTTACTGGCATCCCTGTTTATGGCGGCTAATTTTACCGGCGGGATTAAATCACTAGTAACCACCTCAGTCATAGTAGGCATCGTATTATTTGGCATCATTGTCACGTTCTCTGTTTCTTGGATTCTATCAAAAACCGTATTAAAAGGTGTTCCAACCCACTATACGCTGGAGCTGCCACCATATAGAAAGCCCAAAATCTTCGATACGGTTATTCGTTCGTCGTTAAACAATTCAGTTTCAGTGCTTAATCGAGCGGTTAAGGTTGCAGCCCCTGCTGGGATCTTGACCTGGGTATTGGCAAATATCGATATCAACGGCACGAGTATTTTGCTGCACATGGTCCAATTCATGGATCCGCTTGGACAAATGATCGGTCTGGATGGTTATATTCTCATGGCCTTCATAATCGGATTGCCTGCAAACGAGATAGTCTTACCTGTCCTTTTGATGGGTTACCTCTCAACAGGTGAATTAATCGATACCGGTGGAATCGATAATATTAAGCAGGTATTCCTTGATCATCACTGGACTTGGCTGACAGCGTTAAACATGATGCTATTTTCACTGCTGCACTACCCATGCGGAACGACATTAATTAATATTTACAAAGAAACGAAAAGCAAAAAATGGACTTTTCTGGCCTTTATCATTCCAACAGCCATCGCTTTAGGTGTTACTTTCATCATTGCTCAAACAGTAAGGTATTTTGGGTGGCTTTGATAAGTACAGATTAATAGCAGATAAAAAATAAGGCAGTGCATTTAAAAAAATGCACTGCCGATTTTTGTTTTACGAATAAGGCATTTATGCCATTATCCTTCAACAGGATTTTTAGGCCCATTAAGATTCAATTGATAAAAAGCTAAATCAAGCCATCTATTGAATTTAAATCCTGCTTTTTCTATTGTACCGGAATGAACAAAACCGAAATTTTTATGCATTGCAATACTTTTCTCATTAGCAGCATCAATTCCAGCTATTAAAGTCCTATACTCTCTTTCATTGGCAATCGCTATTAATTCTTTCATTAAGGAAGTTCCAATTCCTTTTTTCCTGTAATCCTTATCCACATAAATTGAATGCTCTATTGTATATTTGTATGCAGGCCAAGCTCTAAAGGGGCCAAAAGTTGCAAATCCAACTACTTTATTATCCAGTTCACTTACTATAATCGGATAACCCTCATCCATCTTTTGTTTATACCATATTTCTCTGTTTTCAAGAGTTTGAGGTTGATAGGAGTATACTGCAGTTGAGTTGAGAATTGCATCGTTATATATATTTAAAATATCCTGTAAGTCCTTTTCTTGGATATATCTGATCAAAATATTATTCGCCCCCATGTGTCTAATGTCTAATATGCCGTAAATTATAACAAAAAACATACAGTAATCGGTTATGTTTGTCAGATAATCTGACATTTTTTTAATCAAAAGTGAAAAAATTTTCCCAAGGGTTTGCCAGTGATTTACTCTGGTAACAAAAGTGATTAAAGGCAATGAGGTGAAATGATTGACGAGGAGGGGACCATTTACTTAAGGAGAAAAATCAGCAGAATTTTGTAAGTTATATTAAGGTATACCGATCCAAATTAATAAAGAACACTTATTTTCAAACAGGGATGCCGCAGTAATACCACTTAATTTAATAATTTTTGATATTTTACAATAAGTTTATCTAAATTCTGGCTTAAACGGATTGTTTCGGAATGGGCAAAACCTTGATTCTTCCCAACCTTGATAAGTTCTTCACGGTAGTATTCAATTTTTAATAAAAGTATTTCTTTTCTTAGTTCCATAACTTAGACCTCAAGGGGAAAAGTATTATTGGTAATCAAAATGTTGTTCTTACAAAATTAGACATGTGTAAGTCTCATTTTACCAATAATGAGTTTTAAATGGAAGTTGGAATTACAGATAATTAATGGCATTTTTTACTTCTGATTAGCTAATAAAAGGTACGCAATAAAGAGTGAGGACTAAAAGCTGGCACGCCTTATCGTGAGGCAGCCAGCCTTTTAGTCCTCCAAGTTAGACTCCTCTTTTATACGAGGATTGTTTTAATAGCTATAAAGTGATAATAATCGGTCCATTTTTGGTAAGGATGATTGTATGTTCACATTGTGCTACAAAGCTGTTTTCTGTCACATATGTCCATTCATCGTCTTCATTTTGAAAAACTTCCTCTTCGCGATTTGAGATGAATGGTTCGAATGCGATTACCATTCCTTCTTTTAAAAGCTCATCATCCCAAGGCTCATGATAATTATAAATATGATCAGGGGCCTCATGAATAGTTCGGCCAATCCCATGTCCAGTAAGGTTCTTTATAACGGTTAGTCCGTTTTTTCTGGCAGTCGCAATAACGGCCTTGCCAAGTCCGCTTTTCTTGGAGCCTGGTTTCGCTTTTTTTAGACCAGCTTCAAACGCTTCGACAGCAGTATTGCATAATTTAGTCAAAAGAGGATCGCCTTCTCCTACCACAAAGGAAATTCCAGTGTCGGCAAAATAGCCATTCTTCGAGCCTGAAACATCTATATTTACAACGTCGCCTTCCTTGATCACACGACTGCCTGGAATGCCATGTGCTACCTCTTCATTAACGCTTATACAAGTGTATCCAGGAAAATTGTATTCACCCTTCGGAGCAGAAATCGCTCCATGCTCTTCAAATAGGCTGCCGGCGATTTCATCAAGTTCCTTTGTTGTAATACCCGGTACTGTTTTTTGTACTAATTCCTCTCGAATCAAGGACACGATTTTTCCAATTTCTTTTAATCCGTTAAAATCTTCTTCTGTCTTTGCTATCATTGTTAATCCCTTCCAATATCAATTGATTTCATCTTACATATGATTTTATTAGAGTATCCTTTTTTAGTGTGAAAATCCATTCAAAACACCTTTATACTTTATCAACATTCTGAAGAATATCTCATTTTGAATACATCTGCTATTAAGAAGCTGATTATTAATATAGAAAATAAAAACTTCAGGGGAGCGGAAAGCGAACATCCTGGAGTGGAAATCAACTTATCTACGCCACAAAGTATACGTAATTAGCCTTTCAAAAAAAACTGCAGGGAAAACCCTACAGTTCTTTTTGGTATTTTGTCATAATCAAATTGCTCTTTGGCCAAACAAAACCGATGGTTGCTCCAATTAAAGCTGGGATGATCCAGCCGAGGCCAATTTCGTAAAGTGGAAGGTAATCCATGTAGAATGCTTTAACGGAATTGAAAAATGAGAATGTCATATTTGGTAAGCTAGCAGCTAATGCGCTATAGCCATCAAAAAAGCTTACAAAGAATGTAAGCAGCATGGAGGCTGCGTAAACGCTTTGTTTATGGCCGAATAATGGCGAGAATAAAGTTAACAGGATAAGGACTATTGCTAAAGGATACAGGAACATTAATACCGGCACCGCAAATTGGATGATATTGTTTAACCCGAAGTTTGCGATTGTAAATGAAACGGTACACAGTACCAGTACAAACATTTGGTAACTGACTTTAGGAAATAGATTATGGAAAAATTCACTGCATGCTGTAATAAGTCCAATACTTGTTTTAAGGCAGGCAAGAACAATGATGATTGCAAGTAAAATTGCGCCGAAAGATCCAAAATAGTGCTGAGCAACAGCTGCAAAAATCTGTCCGCCATTATCAAAGGTACCGATAGCGTTTATACTCGATGCTCCCATATACGTAATTAGTCCGTAAATGAGCATCATTAAAGCCATCGCAAAAATACCTGATTTCAAGGTGGCATTAGCTATATCCTTCGTTTTCGTGATTCCCTGTCCCTTTATAGCATTGATGACAACAATCCCAAATGCTAGTGATGCGAGGGCATCCATTGTATTATAACCCTCTTTGAAACCTGTAATAAAAGCTAAATTAATATAGTCTCCAGAAGGTTCTCCAAAGTTCCCCATTGGTTTGAAGATGGAAGTTAAAATTAATACAAATAAAAAGACAAGAAAAGCCGGTGTTAAATATTTTCCGATGTAGTCCATGACCTTTGCAGGATGTAGTGAAAAAAAGTAAACAATGGCAAAGAATACGAAGCTGAAGATTCCGAGCCATAAGCTTGCCTGCCCCTGATTAATGTATGGTTCAAAGCCGACTACAAAAGGGACGGTAGCTGTCCGTGGAATCGCGAAAAAGGGACCAATCGTTAAATAAAGAGCCATGGCAAAAACCACACCGAAGAGCGGATGAACCCTGCTGGCTAAATCACGAAGGCCATTACTTCCTGAAAGACCAATCGCTAAAATTCCCAAAAATGGCAAGCCGATGGCTGTTACTAAAAAGCCAATTAATGCTTGCCAAAAGTTTGTTCCGGCAAGTTGCCCCAGCTGGATTGGAAAAATCAAATTTCCCGCACCAAAGTACATTCCGAAAAGCATGGTTCCAATGACTCCATAGGTAGAAAAAGATATTTTTTGCTTCATCCAAATTGCTCCTGTTCTAGTTGTATTAATCTCGAGGGGGGTTTATAAGCTGACAATCTAAGAAAATACCTTCACTTATAAGACCCCTCAAGCATTTCTCTTAAGTAGGTAGAATAAAACTCACTATATATTTTTGAGCGCTACAAGTCAATTGAAAGTTTTTAGTATTTTTAGAATCTTGAGGCATGCCATATGTCCCCGGAAATAATCTCCTATTCTTTTTATTTCCTTTCTGTGAACAAAATGAACAAAAGGTTTAATAAGTTTTTAATGCTGTTTAAATGGATAATCTGTTAAAAATTCAAAAACTTTGTAAAATTAAGAAAACGCTTACAAGGGGGAATTAAAAATGTTTTCTATGAAGAAATTTTCAGCAGTAATGTGTGCAGGAGCACTGGCAATTAGCCTTGGTGCTTGCAGCAGTCAAGGGACATCTAGCTCTGAAGGTAAGGAAGAAAGTTCAGGCTATCCTACAAAAGCAATTAGCGTTGTGGCACCATCTGGAGCAGGCGGGGGATGGGATTTAACAGCTCGTTCATTTACAAAGGTATTAAGTGAAACAAAGATTGTAGAGCAGCCTTTGACAGTTGAAAACAAGCCGGGTGGAGGCGGTGCTGTGTTTATGGCTGAATATGCAACTGCGCAAGCGGAAAATAACGATATGCTCTTTGTCAATTCGCCTCCGATCATCATCAACAATTTGAAAAAAGAAGGAAACAGCCCGTACGGTGTTAAAAATACAACACCTTTGGCTCAGCTGACAAAGGATTATGGTGCCATTGTTGTTAAAGAGGATTCGAAATTTACGGACTTAAAGTCTGTTCTGGAAGAGGTAAAGAAAGACCCTACTAAACTTACATTTGCCGGAGGTTCTGCACCAGGTTCAATGGATCACTTGATCTCCATCCTTCCAGCTTTTAAATACGGAGTTGATCCAACAAAGGTAAAATATGTTTCGTATGATGGCGGTGGTGAAGCGATTACTGCATTGCTTGGTGGTAACGCAGATGTAATTGGTACCGATGCCTCCAGTGTTAAAGAATTTTTAAAGGCTGGCAAGGTAAGAGTGTTGGCTGTGACTTCAACTGAGCGTTTATCTGGTGATTTTAAAGATATTCCAACCGCAAAAGAACAGGGTGTCGATGCTGAGTTTACAATTTGGCGCGGAGTATTTGGCCCTGAAAAAATGTCAAAAGAAGCAAAAGCTTATTGGGATAAAGCAATCAAGCAGCTTGTTGACTCTCCTGAATGGAAGAAGGAAGTAGAGACTCAGGGATGGGATTTCGACTATAAAAACAGTGCTGATTTTAATACGTTCTTAGAAGAACAAGAAGGCCAGATCCAGCAATTATTAGCCGCCCTGGGCATGCAGAAGTAATTCAAGTAGGGGGAGGATTACTTCTCCTTCCCCTATTTTTTGAAAGGAGATTGCAATGAGTATTCAATTTGATCGGTTTGCCTCTGTTTTATTCTTGGTTACAGGTGTTCTTTTTATGGTTGGAAGCAGGCAGCTCGCGAGTTCGTCATATGGCAGTGCTGTTGGCCCTGATATATTTCCTTTTTTTCTTGGCATCATCCTGGTTTTGTTAAGTATCCGTTTATTTTATGAAACATTCATCACTAAAAATCAGCAGGGCTCTGAAGAAAAATTACTGTATAAACCCTTCATGATCATTTTTGCTGCAACATTGGTTTATATTTTGACGCTGGAAACAATCGGGTATGTCATTACGACCTTTTTATTTTTATTTGTTTGTTTTCAAACGATGGAACGTTCGAAGGTTGTCTCATCCCTTTTAATATCTGCTAGTTTTTCTGGACTTGTCTACTTTTTGTATGTGGAAATTTTAAAAGGTACACTGCCAGGCTGGCCAATCTGGCTTTCGTAATTTGGGAGTAACCTTTAGGAAGGAGTTTGAAAAATGAGTACACTCGACTATTTATTTCAGGGATTCGGAACTGCACTTATATGGTATAACATCCTTTTTGCCTTCATTGGGGTCTTAATCGGCACCGCAGTAGGTGTTCTTCCCGGGATTGGACCGATGAGCGGTGTAGCCCTGCTTATTCCGGTAACTGCTTCCGTTACTAGCTGGCTTCCACCTGAACAAGCGGCAACGAGCGCTATTATTCTGCTTGCTGGAGTCTATTACGGGGCAATGTATGGCGGTTCCACCACATCTATTCTATTAAATACTCCAGGAGAATCCTCTTCTGTTGTGACAACGCTGGACGGTTACCAGATGGCCAAGAAAGGAAGGGCGGGAAGTGCCTTATCCATTGCGGCAATTGGTTCTTTCGTGGCGGGAATTGTCACAATCCTAGCCCTCATTGCTTTAGCTAAACCTTTATCAGCTGTTGCGCTTAAATTTGGCCCTGCAGAATATTTTTCATTAATGCTTTTAGGGTTAGGGGCTGTCAGTGGACTGGCCGGGAAATCAGTAACAAAGGCTTTGATCATGACTGTTACTGGGCTATTGCTGGGAACGATCGGAATTGATAGTGTTTCAGGCATTGCCAGATTTACATTTAATGTCCCATGGCTGTATCAGGGAATTGAGTTTTTAACAATAGCCGTAGGATTGTTCGCGCTTGGAGAGGTTTTTAAGACGATTTTAGAAAAAGATGAGGAAGAGACTGAAATCGCGAAGATCAATAATTTATTACCATCAAAGGCTGAGCTGAAAGAATCAGCTGGACCAATTGCGCGCGGTTCGATATTAGGTTTTTTTGTGGGGATATTGCCAGGGGCAGGGGCAACCCTTGCATCCTTCTTTTCTTATATTCTTGAAAAAAAGATTTCTAAAAATCCATCGATGTTTGGAACTGGAGCCATTGCAGGTGTTGCCGCACCAGAATCAGCGAATAACGCAGCCTCTGGCGGCGCAATGATTCCGCTATTAACTTTAGGTATTCCGGGATCTGGTACGACTGCTATTTTAATGGGAGCCTTGATGATGTACAACGTTCAGCCGGGACCCCTATTATTTGAGGACCATCCGCAGGTAGCCTGGGGACTTATTGCCAGTATGTTTATTGGAAACATCATGCTTTTAATATTAAATCTTCCACTTGTAAAAGTGTTTGCGAAAATTATTCAAACACCTAAACAATTCTTGATTCCAATGATTATTGCCATATCGATTTTTGGTGTTTATGCAGTCCAGGTGTCGACTAATGATCTTTTATTGTTATTGGGATGCGGTATATTAGGATACTTCCTAAGCAAGAACGATTATCCAATCGCCCCACTTGTTCTCGGCTTAGTGTTAGGGCCAATGGTCGAGAATAACCTGCGAAGAGCTTTAACAATCTCTAATGGAGATTTCAGTGTTTTTGTATCTCGTCCGATTTCTCTCGTTTTTCTCTTGATTACCGTCCTTTGGCTGCTAGTGCCATTCATGATGAAAAGACGAGGCAAAGATGTAATTATTAATCTTGAAGGGTAAATTATTGAAATAGTAAAAAAACTCCTTTTTATAAGGAGTTTTTTTACTATAATGAGATTAGAGGTGTTAACGTG
Source organism: Bacillus sp. JJ1609 (assembly GCF_036967045.1). Taxonomy (NCBI): domain Bacteria; kingdom Bacillati; phylum Bacillota; class Bacilli; order Caryophanales; family Bacillaceae; genus Bacillus; species Bacillus sp. JJ1609. The sequence continues at coordinate 189,438 of NZ_JBALSS010000025.1, forward strand.
CGACTACATACAAAATTATTGCTTTTAATTTTTATCCTAATGATTTCGATTGGAGCTATTTTTGAAGTTACTTTTAAAAATATCCTGGAATCTAACCTTAAAAAGGAAATAGGTTCTAAAGCACTGTCGGTTGCCCAATCAATTTCCAATATGCCTGAAATTGAAAGGGCTTTCCATACAGAAAATCCTGCATCGATTATTCAGCCGATTGCTGAGAGCATTCGAAAACAAGTAGGGGCGGAATTTATCGTGATCGGGAACCGAGATGAAATCCGATATTCCCATCCAAATCCCAAGCGATTAGGACAAAAAATGGTAGGGGGAGATAATGGGCGTGCTTTTAAGGGAGAGTCTGTTATTTCGGAATCAACAGGCACACTTGGTCCCTCACTGAGGGGAAAAGCCCCAATCTTTAGCCAGGGAGAAGTGATAGGTGTGGTGTCTGTCGGATATCTTCAGACAGATATAGAAAAGGAGATTTCAAAGATACAGAAGAAAATCTTTGCTGCAACGTTCCTTATTCTAATAGGAGGCTTACTAGCAGCATCGCTAATCTCTTTAAATATAAAAAAAGCGCTGTTTGGACTTGAACCAAAAGAGATTGCGTGGATGTATCAGGAGAAGCATGCAATATTAGAGTCCATTCATGAAGGCATAATTGCAATCGATACTGATGGGCGGATAACGGTGGTAAATGAAACAGCACATGAAATTTTGCAAGTTCCCAATGAAATCCTGCTCCGTGGAAAAAGAATTGAAGAAGTATTAGAAAATACGAATCTTCTTGAAGTAGTCGGTACAGGACAGGCGGAATATGATAAGGAAATTATGATTAATGGAGAGGTCTTTTTAGCAAACCGCATTCCTATTTTTAATAAAAGAGGGAATGTAATTGGCGCTGTAGCAAGTTTGCGGAATAAGTCAGAGCTTGCTCATTTGCTTCAGGAATTATCCCATATAAAATCCTATGCGGAAGGATTGCGCGCCCAGACCCATGAATATTCCAACCGTCTCTATACCCTTCTAGGGTTAATTCAGCTTGGCTCTTATAAAGAAGCAATTGATTTTATCTCAAAAGAAGTAGATGTTGCCCAGGGTTTTATTCAATTTTTAATGAAGGAAATACCAGATCCGATTATTGCCGGATTTATACTAGGCAAGGTTAGCCTGGCAAGCGAATTAAAAGTTGATTTTACAATAGACAGGGAGAGCAGCTTTAAAGATCTTCCCGATGAGATTAACAGAGATGCTTTGGTTACCATTATTGGGAACCTCGTCAATAATGCTTTTGAAGCCGTTAGAGAAAATGGAAAAGAAGATAAAAGGGTCTTGCTGTTTTTGACCGATCTCGGCAAAGAGCTGATTATAGAAGTAGAAGATAATGGACAAGGCATTGATCGTAAAAGCAGTGACCATATCTTTAAAGCTGGTTTTACAACGAAGATCAAGAGCAGTAATGCAGGAATTGGACTCAGTTTAGTTCAAAAAGCCATTAATCAACTAGGGGGATATATCACATATTCTTCAAATGCGGGAGAAGGTACAGTTTTCACAGTGGCGATACCAAAAAAGCAGGGAGAAGTGAACGATGGGGAAACGGGATATCGAAGTGTTAATTATTGAGGATGACTTGAGGATCGCTGAAATACAAAAACGGTTTATCGAACAAATTGAAGGATTTCAAACTGTGGGGATTGCAGCGGGGTATGTTGAAGCTAAAACCTTAATTGATATCTTAAAGCCGGATTTGCTCTTACTTGATGTTTATTTTCCCGATATGAACGGATTGGAATTATTAAAAGAAATCAAACTGCATACTAAACAAATGGATGTTATTATGATTACTGCTACAAAGGAAATTGATAAAGTGCAAGAGGCTATTAGTATCGGAGTATTCGATTATATTATTAAACCATTAGTTTTTGAACGATTTAAACAATCTCTGCTTCGATATCAGGAATTCTACGAAAAATTAGAGCAACTAGGTGAAGAGAATAATGTTGTTACACAGCAGCAGGTAGACAAATTGTTACGAAAAGAAATGAATGACATTACTAGTGAAAAGTCTTACCTTCCAAAAGGGATTGATCGTTTGACGCTTGAAAAAGTGATGGAGGTCATTGGAAAGGTTGAAGTGGGGCTTACTGCAGAAAGTGTCGCAAAAGAGATTGGTGTAAGCAGAACAACTGCAAGGCGTTATCTGGAACATCTGGTGTCTATAGATAAAATAGAAGCCGATTTGACTTACGGAACAGTTGGCCGTCCGGAACGCGTTTATATGAGTATAGGATAAATTTACTTTTTTACAAGGGCATCCGTATTTTATGTGTAGATTTGCAACAAGGAGAAAGAAGCATGAGAATCGACCTCATGCTTCTTTTTGCTTGATATGGTTCAGTGGTTTCATGGCTGCTGTATTATAGCTACGCCCCAGATTTAAATACTTTATCATTAAGCCGTTTAGTAAAATCTGGCTTTTTAACATCCAGCTTAGCGATGATTACACCCATTAATACAAGCGAGGCTCCTGCATATCCTTTTACGGGCAGGATTTCCCCTGCGAAAATCAAGGCGAAGAATGCGGCGAAAACTGGCTCTAGAGAAAATATAAGACCTGTGTGTGCTGGGGTAGTGTATTTTTGTGCTGCTGTCTGACCGATAAATCCAACTGCACTGCATAGTACACTTAAGGCTAATATAGAAATCCACGATCCCTTTGTTAAAGGAAGATGAGGCGTTTCAAAAATAAACGAAAATACAAGCCCCCATGCCCCGCTAAAGCCGAGCTGCAGAATCCCAAGTGCTACGGAATCAACATGTTTCGTCAACTTATCTGTCATAATGATATAAATGGAATAAAGTAATGCGCCTAAAATGACCAGGATGTCTCCAGGGTTAATCTTTAATCCATTATTTAAGGTTAAAAGCGCAATACCTGTAATCGAAAGGACAATTCCAATGACAACCTTTTTTTCAGTCTTCTTTTTTAAAATAACAGCAATGATGATCGGGACGAATACGACTGCGAGACTAAATAAAAAACCTGCATTTGAGATGGATGTGAATTTTACTCCAATCGTTACAACGGCAACTAATAAGAAAAGAATGGTTCCTAGTAAAAATCCGTATTTAACAGTTTGCAGATCGATGAGCTTGAAGCGTTTATAAAATACGGCACCAGCTAAAACGAAGGCAATACAAAACCGTAATGCAATCAAATTAAATTCTTCAATAGACTCAAGACCAAATCTCGTAAACAAATAAGATGATCCCCAAAACATCGTGATAATCAACATTACCAGATCTGCAGTAAATTGCTTGTTTACTCCAATTCCTTTTACTTTCCCATCGTATATTTTCGAGGACATTTTTTCACCTTACCTTTCGCGAATTGATTATATTTGTTAGTATAATTGTAAGAATTGAATAATAAAAATGAATGTTTTTAAAAGTTTGAATGAATAAAATTCATGTAAACAGGTGAGGAAATTGTCTCTTGCCAAATTTGAAATATTTAGTACGGTTGTTGAATTAGGGAGCCTTACTAAAGCGGGAGAGAAACTTGGCTTAACCCAATCAGCGGTTAGCCATGCCATTGCCAGTCTGGAATCGGAATGGGGATTTTCAATCCTCAATCGTGGACGTTCAGGGATTAATTTGACTAGTAACGGAGAACGGATATTAAGATACATACGTGAAATTTTAAAATGGAACGAAGAAATGGTCCAAGAGATCGCGAATATTAATGGACTTGAAATAGGTATAGTGCGAATTGGAACGATATCGAGCGTATCCGTTCATTGGCTTCCGGAAATTTTGAAAATATTTAACGAGCATCACCCTGCTATTGAAATTAAATTGCTTGAAGGCGATTATGATGATGTTGAAAATTGGGTATCGTCTGGTTTGGTTGATTTTGGTTTTGTCTCCATACCGACATCACAAAACCTGGAAAGCATTCCTTTGAAGAAGGATAAAATGTTGTGTATCATTTCTGATCAGCATCCCTTCGCACAGCAGAGTGTGATTCGTTTTGAGCAAATAAGGAACGAGGCTATCATCATGTCCAAAAAAGGGAGCGACAATGATTTAAACCGGATTTTAAAAGAAAACCGTGTCACGCCTAACATAAAATTTGAGCTTACAGATGACCAGGCAATTATTTCAATGGTAGGAAACGGAATGGGAATCGGTATACTTCCTGAAATGGTTTTACATCGGATCCCATCCAATGTTCGAATACTCAATCTAGAGGGAGATCATTATCGGACTATTGGTATTGCAGCTCAATCATTCCATACTCTTGCACCAGCCACTAAAAAGTTTATAGACTATTTGAAGAAATGGGTGTTCAAGCAAAATGAGATGCAATAACGGCTTAACTATTTTTATTTTATCTGGTATATGGTAAGAGAAACAAAGTCTGGCAGTCTGCTGTTCTAAAAGTTTGTTGTTTTAAATGGATTGTTTGAAAGCAAAACATTGAAAAATAAGTTGATTGGAGCGGATATGCGAGACTCCTCCGAAAA
>NZ_JBALSS010000025.1:194046-200238 GCF_036967045.1 Bacillus sp. JJ1609
GGGTGCATTCGAGGAAGCTCTTCAGAGTCCTGCGGGAGCAGCGGGACAGGTGAGACCTAGGAAAAATGATCCGTAAGGTTGTATCATTTCTTCCTAGGTAAAATGATCCTCGGGAGGGATCATTTTTACCCCACAGGCGCTAGAGCGCCGAGGATGCTCACCGCCCGCCCCTAGAAGAATTTGTTTATGAAAAAGCCGGCAGTAGGGCTTTTTTATTCCGCGGAAAGCGAGCATCCTGGAGTGGAAATCAACTTATTAAAAGCAACAAAGTATACGAAAACAGTCTTATAAAACAAGATATAAAATGGCCAGCCATAAAAGCGTGGCTGACCTGATCATACCAGCGGATCCTATCAAGAATAGGAACCGCTATTTTGATAAACGCTGTTTTCGAATAGATTGTTGGTTTTCGTCCTCTTTTTGAGGAGGTTTCTGAATCGGAATGCATTATTACTCGTAAAAATTCAGTTGCCGATTTTTATTTTTGGTTGTAAAAGCAATAAGGTTTACAAAAAGCGCATTATAAGAATTTATTTACTTGCCCAAGTTTATCTTCCTTTAATCTGTACAAATAGCCCGGCCGCCCAATTCCGTAAGTTAATGACTCTTCGAGAACACCAAGAGTGGATAGAAATTTCAAGTATTTTCGGACTGAAACCCTTGATATTAGTGTAATTTCGGAAATATCATCGGTTGAAAACTGACTATTTTCTTTTGTTTGGATAACATTGATGATGGATTCCAGAGTGCTGCTGGTTAAACCTTTAGGCAGATCATCTATAGATTCACCGGTCAGCTTTAATTCTGTACTGAGAATATGACCATCAAGGTCCTCTTGTCTCAGCATTTGATTATTCGCAAAGAAATGGTATTTTTCTTTATATTGAATTAAAGCCTGATTAAACCTTTCAAACTCAAATGGTTTAATTAAATAATCTACAGCTCCATACCTTAGGGCAGTTTGAATATTTTCTTTGTCTGCGGCAGCAGTAATAAGGATTACATCGGCTGAAATATTTTGCTCCCGTATAAACCGGAGCAATTCGAGCCCGGTTGCCCCTGGCATATATACATCAAGCAAAATAAGGTCGACCTGTTCGGATTTAAGATATTCCATGGCAGCCATTACTGTATGGACGATTCCTGCCAGCGTGAACCCTTTCACTTCCTGCAGGTAACGCTTATTGAATTCTGCAACCATTGGATCATCCTCGATAATCAGCACCCTAATCATTTTCCCACCTCTTTTGCTTCGTATGGAATTTGTATATAAAAATTAGTGCCCAGTAATAATTTTGAGTCAATCGTTAGCTCCCCACCCAGATCCTTAATGCTTTTGTCGACCAAATATAAGCCATAGCCTCGGTTTTCCCCTTTTGTAGAATACCCCTTTTTAAAAATCTCTTTTTGCTGCTCGGTTGAAATCCCGGGGCCAGAATCAAACACTTCAATTGTTAACCATTTATTGTGATAAGAAAAATTCACTTCCATCGTTTTTTCTTCAGCATCAGCCATTGCCTCAATCGCGTTGTCAATCAAGTTGCCGAGAATCGTAATCAGAGCATGTGTTGTCTTAGTAGCTGCCGGCTCAGGGATAATGGTTGAACTCTCTATTGAAAGATCCACATTCTCTTCACGGGCATAGCTTAATTTTCCCATAATAAATCCTGCCAGGGCGGGATCCTTAATATGTTGAGTGATACTGCCGAATTCCTGATTTCGGTAGTCTACCAATGTCCGGATAAAGTCGGATAACTGGTCATAGGATTTCAATTGGACCATTCCAAGTATGACGTGGAGCCTGTTCATAAATTCATGGGACTGCGCACGCAGTGCTTCAGCATACATTCTTACTCCTGTCAGTTGTTCAGCCAGCTGATTAACTTCTGTCTTGTCTCGGAATGTAGAAATAGCACCGACCACCTGGTCATTTACTATTAGCGGAACCCTGTTGACGAGGATTGAAACCCCGTTAATGTTTTGTTCTTCATCAAGTTCAGGATGGCCTGTTTGCAAGACATGGTCCAATCTGGTTGATGGCATATATTCATAAATTTTCATGCCGACAGGCTTTTGGGACAGACCGGCCTTTTTAAAAATTTGTAAAGCAGACTTGTTTACCAATGTGATGGTTGATGTATTATCAACTGCAATGATTCCCTCATGAACAGATTGGAGCATCGTACTTCTTTCCTCAAGAATCTTCGAAATGGCAAAGGGCTCAAGGCCCAGCAAGATTTTCTTTATGTACCTAGCCAGTAAAATCGCACCAATAATGCCGATCATTAACCCTAAAGCTGTAACTATAATGATATTTTTATGGCTGCGGCCAAGCGCTGTTTCCAGGCTCTCGAGCGATATGCCTACTGCTACAACACCAATTTGTTCTTTCTTTTCATTATAGATTGGCGTAAAGGCCCGTACCGATTTACCCAGGGTACCAAGGGAGGTGGAAACGTACTCTTTACCTTTCAGGGCACGCTTTTCATCTCCTCCCACAAACCGCCTGCCGATTTGCTTGGTATTAGGGTGCGTCAAGCGAATTCCGTTCATATCCATTACCACTATAAACATCACATTGGTGGCTGCTTGAATATCCTTTGTATATTCTTGAACTTCAGTCAGGTTTTGCTTGTCCTCTAACGCATTAATTACTATATGGGATTTTGAAACTGTCCTCGCAACAATCTGGGCCTTTTCCTCCTGATGTTTTCTAATATTTTCACTGACCGAATTGCTTATTAATAAATCCGTAATCATTAGGGAGAGCAATACGACTAAACAAACGAAGAAAATGATGATTGAACTTAACTTAAATCTGAACTTCTCTTTGTACACAAGAAAGCCTCCATAAAATGCGATAACTATTATTACCCACTATAAAATGTAATCGCTTTAAAATAAAGTATTTATTTGTGGTATAGGGAAAGGTTAGTAAACTATTAATTTTTCTCTTTCTTTAATTACAAAACGATTTATAAAGTTTTTTAAACTATATTAAGTTTTCACAAAATTGTAACATGTGGTTATTGAAAAGATGTAATCGTTTACAAAAATAAACAAGGAGGCAATAAAATGAGAATTAATTTTAAGAGTCTTACAACCCAAGTGATTCTTGGTATCATTCTCGGTATCTTAGTCGGATTCATTTTTCCTGAGTTTGGTTCACAGCTGAAGGTCATAGCTGACATATTTATTAAACTTGTAAAAATGGTCATTGCTCCAATAATCTTCCTGACAATTGTAATTGGGATTGCGGGAATGGGAGATTTAAAGAAAGTTGGCAAAATTGGCGGTAAGGCATTACTATATTTTGAGATTGTCTCAACGATTGCACTTGCTATCGGAATTTTGGTTGCAAATGTCATTAAAGCAGGTAAGGGTATTGATGCCGAAGCTGGAAAAGGGGATATTTCACAATACACAAAGGCTGCTGAGGAAACAAGCCACGGATTCATGGATTTTGTTCTTTCAATCGTACCTGACAGCTTCATTGGTGCATTTACGGGAGGCCAACTCCTGCCTGTGCTATTACTTGCTGTATTGTTTGGGGTTTCTCTTGCACATTTAGGCAAGAAGGGAAAACCGGTTCTCGAATTTTTTGAAAAAATTGCTGATGTCTTCTTCGGCATTGTTAATATCATTATGAAGGTTTCTCCATTTGCCGCTTTTGGTGCAATGGCATATACGATTGGCGAATTTGGGATTGGGTCTCTTGTTTATCTAGGAAAACTTATGGGGTCTGTGTACATTACAATGGCTATCTTTATTGTTCTTGTACTTGGCGGGATCGCAAAGTTGTACGGTTTCAGCATCTTCAAATTCATCGCTTATATCAAAGAAGAAATCCTTCTTGTTATTGGTACATCATCCTCTGAAGCAGCTCTTCCCAAGATGATGGAAAAGCTTGAAAAGTACGGCTGTTCAAAGCCTGTTGTAGGGCTTGTGCTTCCAACCGGTTATTCTTTCAATCTGGATGGAACATCTATCTATCTCTCAATGGCAGCATTATTCATCGCACAAGCGTACGGTGTAGACCTTAGTATTTGGCAGCAGCTTACACTTTTAGGAGTGCTGATGCTGACTTCAAAAGGTGCAGCCGGCGTTACCGGATCAGGCTTTGTGACACTTGCAGCTACACTTGCCGTATTCCCTTCGATCCCTGTTGAAGGAATGGCACTCATCCTTGGTGTAGACCGTTTCATGTCAGAAGCGAGGGCAATTACAAACCTTATTGGAAACGGTGTTGCAACGGTTGTAATCTCTAAGACTGAAGGGGAATTTAATCCTCTACAAGAAGCTGTTGAAAAAAAGGCATCTGCTTGATCCATTCTATTTTAACCAAAACATTTTAGCAGGCAGCTATACATGCTGCCTGCTTTAGTAATTGTTCAGAAGGTATATGAGTTTATTAATATAGTCAAAAAGAAGGAAGGTACATGCATGTCAACCTCAGATAATACAAAAGTAATTCAGACCACTTTAAAAGGGAAAGAGATTCTATCCAATCCATTTTTGAATAAAGGAGTAGCTTTTACCAAAAAAGAAAGGGAAGTGCTGGGCTTAGAGGGTTTATTGCCTCCCCATGTCCTCACTCTGGAAGAACAGACTAAAAGAGCTTACGAGCAATATTCTGCCCGGACCACCAATTTGTTTAAAAATGGGCTGCTATATGATTTATATAACCGTAATGTTGTCCTTTTTTACAGTTTGTTGAAAGAGCATTTAAGTGAAATGCTTCCGATCATCTACACTCCTACAGTAGGGGAAGCGATTGAGAAGTACTCGCATGCCTATAGACGTCCAGGAGGTATGTACTTATCTATTGATGACCCAAAGGGAATCGAAACTGCTTTTATGAACCTTGGACATCCAAAAAACGGTGTTGACTTGATTGTTGTCACCGATTCAGAGAGCATCCTAGGAATCGGTGACCAGGGTGTCGGAGGAATCAATATTGCTATCGGTAAATTGGCTGTTTATACCGCTGCGGCAGGTATTGACCCAAGCCGAGTTCTGCCGGTTGTTCTAGATGTTGGGACGAACAACCAGTCATTAATTGATGATCCATTTTATATTGGGAACAAGTTTCCTCGTGTCCGTGGAGAACGTTATGACGAGTTTATCGACTTGTTCATTTCAGCAGTGAAGAAATTCTTTCCAGAAGTATTGCTTCACTGGGAGGACCTCGGCAATGTGAATGCTCGTAATATTATTGAAAAGTACGGGAGGGAAATCCTTACCTTTAACGATGATATACAAGGCACAGGGGCTGTTACCCTTGCAGCAGTCATGTCTGCCTTAAATGTAACAGGCGAATCTTTGAAGGACCAGCGGATTGTTGTATTTGGACCAGGAGCTGCAGGGATTGGGAATGCCGATCAAATAGCAGATGCGATGATTTTGGAAGGCTTATCAAGGGAAGAAGCTAATGACCGTTTCTGGACAGTTGATTACCGAGGATTGTTAACTGACGATGTAACGGATGTCCTTAAATTCCAAAAGCCATATACACGTAAAACCGAAGAAGTAATAGACTGGGAACGAACTGAAGAAGGTATTATTACATTGATGGAAGTTGTCAAAAAAGTAAAGCCTACGATCCTGATTGGTACTTCTGGACAATCTGGCGCATTCTCGGAGAAAATTGTGAAAGAAATGGCAAAACACGTGAATCGCCCAATTATCATGCCAATGTCCAACCCGACAGCATTGGCTGAAGCAGTACCAGCAGATTTGATTGAATGGACGGAAGGCCGGGTCTTAATTGCAACCGGCAGCCCATTTGAAAATGTTGAATACAAGGGTGTCAGCTATGAGATCGGCCAGTCCAATAATGCTTTTGTTTTCCCAGGATTAGGGCTCGGTGCAATCGTGGCAAAAGCAGAAATTATCTCAAAGGGAATGTTGGCATCCGCTGCAAATGCCGTAGCAAAAATGTCATATAGCAATACGCCTGGCGCGCCCCTTTTGCCGTCCATCAACAAATTGCAAGAAGTATCAGAATATGTAGCCATCGAAGTTGCTAAGACGGCCATCGCTGAAGGAATAGCAAAAGCCGAAATCCAAGATGTAGAAAAAGCAGTTGCAGAAGCAATGTGGAAACCAGAGTATAAAAAAGTAACTAGTGTAGCTATATGATACATGGGGACGGTTCTCGTGTTCCACTTTGGAACACGAGAACCGTCCCTG
>NZ_JBALSS010000026.1:0-41299 GCF_036967045.1 Bacillus sp. JJ1609
GTTCTGAAATACTATAAATTTAAGAAATTTGCAATTGAAATTTTAGAAAAAAAAGACTATGATTTTATAATTGTTTGGAATGATATTGCAATTTTTATGTTTGCGGATTATTTAGCAAAAAAGTGGAAGGGTAAATATTGTTTAAATATAAGGGATTATAGTGGTCAAAACAATCGGCTAGTATACCTGATTTTTAAACATGTAATAAAAAACTCAGCTTTTACAACAATTTCATCGGATGGGTATAAAAAATTCCTACCGAAGTTTAATTATATACATGTTCATAGTTTAAATATGGAAGTTCTATCTAATATTGAATCTCGTAGTTCTTTACAAAGCATTGATAAGCCTATTAGGATAAGTTTTATTGGAAATATTAGATTTTTTGATATGAACAAAAAATTGCTTGATATTTTTAAAAATGATAAAAGGTTTGTAATACAATTTTTTGGTACTAATGCTAATGTTCTTCTACAGCACGCAGAATTAAATGGAATATTTAATGTTAAATTTCATGATACATTTCAAGTTTCAAAAACATCAAAATTCATAAAAGAAACTGATTTGGTTAATAATTTGTATGGAAATGGATCAATGGCATTAGATTATGCGTTGTCAATAAAGTTATATCATGGCGTTTATAACAGAACTCCAATATTAGTTTTGCCTAATACTCATATGGCTAGGGTAATTGAAAAATACCAAATTGGTCATGTTGTAGAATCGATTGATAATTCGCTTCCTGATAAAATATTTAACTGGTATAGGAGCATAGACTTTAAAATTTTTAATAGAGGTTGTATGAAACTTTTAGAAGAGATAAATGAAAGCAATGATAACTTTGAACAAGTCTATCAACAGTATATTAAATAGACAAAAATCCTTCTATTAGAAAGGGCAACGGTATATATGATACGCTTTTTGTTCCAAAGTGTAATAATAATCACTACAATTATTAGCTTAATAGTATCAATTATTCCTCAGCAGGTGGAATTAGGATACCATTATTTATGGGTTCATCCTTTCATCTTTCTGTGGGTATTTTCACTTATTTTAATTCCATTAATTAAAATAGGTCAGTACAGGATTACGGTATATTCTTTTATTGTAATTGCTTGGTTTAGATTTACATTGATACCTTTAGGGAGTGCATTAACCGGAATATACAACGGAGTTCCATATATATATGTCGGTAGTGACTCTATATTTAATGCAATTTTATTAGTTGTATACGAATTATTAGTGACAAGCTCTTTTTTATTTATATTGGTAATAATAAATAAGAGAAAGGGACAAATGACTAAAGGTAAATATAAAAATGTTAATTTGATATTAACTGGAAATAAGAATATATATGCGCTTTTTATTCTTTTAGCCATAGTGTTATATGTTGCTATCGGCAGAAACATGAATTTAATTCAATTATTTATTATATCTGCTGAATCAAAACAGAGAATTGGAGACTTAGAATCAACAGGGCTAATACTTATAAGACAAATAATAATCACATCTTTGATTTTTGTTTTTGTATGGATTGTAAGTTATTGCAAGAAAATGTATGACGTTACGGGTAAGAAAAGGTATGTTTACTACGCTATTATAATAGCCATTTTTAACATTGGTGTAATTGTAGGTGAGAGAAGAACATCACAACTATATACAGCTTTAATAGTTATGTTTATATTAGTTCATGTATTTGAAAATTATAGAAAAAGAATTATATCCATAGTATCATTGGCTGCTATGCTTGTATTGTTGTTCATGAGTGTATATAAACATTATTCTGCATTCGCATATGGATCATATTACTCAGCTTTAGACTCTTCAAGTTTTGATTTAGAATTCATTACAACAAATTTACAGTCATATTTTTTTGGAACACAGAATGTTGCTACAGTGTTTGAATTAAGTAAACATAAAGATATAAGTATTATTAATATGATTTATGATTTTGGCCGTTCTGTTTTTGGTTTAAATTTTTTTCTTAAAGATAAAATGGAAATGACACCAGAAATTTTCAATACATTCATTTATGGTTATAAAGTTTCAACGGGCCATATTATGTCCGGTATAGGGTATGGGTACTTGTATTTAGGTACAATCTTATCCCCCTTATTTGTATGTTTAAATATTTTTATATCAACTAAGCTTGAATGGTGGTTTAATAAAGCAAATTCAATAGAAATAAAATATATTGTAGGTTATATTCTTATCCGATTTTCTACTAACATTTTTGCAACTACACCTCCACTAATTAGCTTTGCTACGATATTCTTATTCACAGCTGGGCTGTTATATTTTCTGGCATTGATTTTTAAAAAAAGTAAGAAATCCAATATTATTTCAAATAATTAATTTGCAAAATTAAATAGTAAACTAATCATTATTATAACTCGTAGGAGCGAAAAGATATGTTGAAGAGTTTGTTCTATTCTAAGCACATGCTATGGTGTTGCAGACTTTTTTTTAGTTTGTTTTATAAACAGGAATATCTAAAAGGTAAATATTTTGAAGAAAAAAGAATGGGATGGCTCTGGGCATTTCTTGGATTACCTAGTAAAATTTTAGGCAAACATAGAAATATTCCGTGGCCTGTAGGGAAAAATACACTAGTCTCAAACGGTTATAATCTACTTTTTGATAATAGCAGTATAAACGTGTTTCAGATGCCGGGTTGTTATTTTCAGTGTCATGACGCAAAAATAACAATTGGTAAAAATGCTCAAATTGCACCGAATTGTGGAATCATTACTACGAATCACAATATATATAATCCGAACGAGCATATCCAAGGGAAAGATGTTGTAATTGGAGATAATTGCTGGGTGGGAATGAACTCAGTGATTCTGCCAGGAGTAGTTTTAGGTGACCATACAGTAGTTGGAGCAGGGTCAGTTGTAACTAAAAGCTATTCCGAAGGTTACGTTGTAATTGCAGGTGTTCCTGCTAAAGTAATTCATAAATTAGATAAGTCAAATTTTATCTGAGAAAGCTGAGATAATAAAGCAATGGGAATTAACATGAAAAACTCTTTTGTTAAATCAATATTTATTCTAGCTACAGGTTCGCTATTTGCTCAACTCTTAACAGTCATATCTGCCCCTTTTTTAACTAGATTGTTTTCTCCAGAAGACCTAGGTGTATATACTTATGTTCTTTCTGTAGCCACAATTTTCATGTCTGTAATTAATGGAAGATATGATATGTCAATTGTAAATGAGGAAAGAGAGGATCGAATATATCCACTTATAAAACTTTCTCTTATAATATCCTTTTTTGGAAGTTTAGTTATTGCTGTTGGCTATTGGTTATATATACTATGGTTTTCAGAGGAATATAATAGTTATTTATATACTGCCGGTTATATATATTTATTTTTATTATCCTATGGGGTTATTAATGTACTAACAGCCTATAACAATAGAAAAAAAGAATATAAAATTATTACTTCAGTTTATATAATAAGAACTGCTTGTCAAAATATAGGTGCAATCTTTTTAGGCTTTTTAAAATTTGGGCTTATTGGTCTTTTAATTCCATATACTGTAGGCCAACTTTTAGGGATTAACCGTCAAGCTCAGTCGTTAAAACCCCATCTAAAAGAAATAAAAAGAGTTAAAATTTCAGAAATGTTGGAAGTTCTTAAAATACATTATAAACAACCACTGTTTTCTGCTCCTGCTATATTTGCAAATAGTTTTTCATATTCTTCAATTACATTATTTATTGGATTTTTATTTGGTATGTCGACAGTAGGTTATTATTCTATATCAGTAAGATTACTCGGCTTGCCTTTATCGATCATAAGCGGGAATGTATCAAAAGTTTTCTTTGAGGAAGCTTCAAGAGAATTTAATGCAACTAATCAATTTTATAATACTTTAAAAAAAACCGCATTTTACCAAATTATTATAGCAATTCCCATGGTAATAGTTATTATGATTTCTTCTCCAAAAATTTTTGGTCTTATATTTGGAGCGGATTGGACAGTAGCAGGTGAATATGTTGTAATACTAGCCCCAATGTTTGGAATTAGGTTTATCGTATCCTCTATTTCAACGGGGATGATAATTGCTAATAAGCAGAATTTCGAGTTAATATTACAGATCGGATTTATTTTGGCTTCGGTTGTATCTTTTATTGTTACTAATGCCCTTGATTTATCTGTAGAACGCTTTTTAATAGTAGTTTCAATACTATTTTCGATTGCATATATATTGTATTTTATTGCAGTCTTAAGATACTCAAAAGGAAAAAATGGGATGTATTAGTAAATTTTAAAAAAACTAATGTAAATTGGAGAAATGTATAATGAAGAAAATTTGTGTAATAGGACTTGGGTATATTGGGCTTCCCACTGCAGCAATGTTTGCAAAATCAGGGCATGATGTTATTGGTGTTGATATTAATGAAAATGCTGTTAATCTTCTAAATAAAGGTGAAATTCATATCGAAGAAGTAGGATTGGATGATTTGGTTAAGAAGGTGGTCCAAGAAGGTAGATTAATAGCTTCATTGGAACCAGAGCCTGCAGATGTTTTTATTATCGCTGTTCCAACCCCTAACTATGAAGATCATACAGCGAATCTTGATTACGTAAGAATCGCAACAGATACTATTCTGCCATTCCTTAAAAAAGGTGATTTAGTTATTGTAGAATCGACTATTCCTCCTAGAACGATTGATGATTTTGTTGCCCCTATTATACAAAATGACGGCTGGATTGTAGGAGAAGAAGTATATTTAGCTCATTGTCCGGAACGTGTATTGCCAGGGAGGATTTTAATTGAACTGAAAGAGAATACTCGTATAGTCGGAGGAATTAATGAAACATCTGCACAGAAAGCAGCTGAAGTATATTTATCTTTCGTTACAGGAGAAATATTAAAAACGAGTGCAGTCACTGCAGAAATGTCTAAGTTAATGGAGAATACTTATAGAGATGTTAATATTGCTTTAGCCAACGAACTTGCTAAAATCTCAGATAAACTTGGGATTAATGCTTTGGAAGTAATTCAATTGGCCAATAGACATCCGCGAGTAAACTTACATCAACCAGGACCTGGCGTCGGTGGTCACTGTTTAGCAGTCGATCCATATTTTATTATCGAAAAGGCTCCTGATGTATCGCTTTTGATAAGTAACGCAAGAAAAATAAATAACTCCATGCCAGAATTTGTTGTTAATCTAGTTGAGAAACTAGTAGAAAGAAAGGGTAAAGTTGCTATTTTTGGTCTCACGTATAAAGGGAACATTGATGATGTTCGGGAAAGTCCTGCGATGGATATTGTAAGATTGTTAAATGAAAAAGGCTTTGAATTAACATATCATGACCCTCATGCTAGACAAGAGCAGCTAAGCTTTCTGCTTTCTTCTTTTGAAGAAGCAATTGATCAGGCGGATTGTATTTTAATCTTAACTGACCATAATGAGTTCAAGAGGATGGATGAAATTAAAATTTACTCAAAAATGAGAAATCCTGTTATTTTTGATACGAAAAACTGCTTACAGATAAATAGCGAAGCAATAAGTTATTATAACTATGGAAATCTTTATAAAATGGGTGAGAAGCCATTAGCCCTTGTTTAATATTATAAATTGTAGGTTAATCGAATTTTGTCCGGATTTTTAGTAGTTTTGAGATGGGGAGAGTGGGTCTGCTAGGCATACTCTCCATGGCTTCTTTTCTTCTTTTCTATTTCAAAACCGATTTGTCCGTCCCCATATTAGGAAACTTCGTACATCTCCTTTTTTATCGGATTTTTTAACACTGTCTTATACCTTACATCATCTTACTAAAACGGTGGAATCCATTGTAATAAGTTGATATTGCGACTCACACCTAAATTGTGCATGTTTTGCTAATATTCTCTATGTAGTATAAATTTTTACCTACAAAGATATGCGTAACTTGACGAATTTTTCTTTTATATTGAGCATTATAGCCAAAAGTATCGATTTCCAACTTGAATTCCTTCTGGCGGAGATAGAGTGTATGCTATTTCTTTTTCCTCCAGCTAGCTAGCAAATTCAACGGATGCTGATTTCTGCTCGACATTTGTATTTTGCAATAAAAAAGTGCATAACTGCGCAAGATTTTTTGCAGAGTTTTGCCACCCGATCTAAATAACTACCTAGCCTTAGATAATGCGTTTGAAAACCTGTAACTTCCACCATTGAACGTTTAACACATGTGCGTGATGAATCAACCGATCTACTAAAGCAGCCGTAAGCCTTGAGTCAATGAAGATTCGATTCCATTGACTAAATCCAAGATTCGAAGTAATAATTAAGCTTTTTTGTTCATAGCAATCGGCAATTAGCTGAAACAATAATTCCGATCCTTCCTTACTGAAAGGTAGATAACCCATCTCATCAAGAATTATCAAGTCTACCTTTTCAAACCTTTTCCTAAAGGATGGTAACTTATCCTGCTTAAGGGCATGTTCTAATTGCTC
The DNA here is from genome assembly GCF_036967045.1 of Bacillus sp. JJ1609. Lineage (NCBI taxonomy): Bacteria > Bacillati > Bacillota > Bacilli > Caryophanales > Bacillaceae > Bacillus > Bacillus sp. JJ1609. The sequence goes on from NZ_JBALSS010000026.1 coordinate 6,459, forward strand.
GAGACACCGGGACGGTTCTTATGTCTCATTCGGGAGCCGAAATAGAATTAGTAAGCGTAAGCGTAGTATTGGGCATTTTTAAATTGTTGCTAGATTTAGTGTATGTTCAAGAAGAAGTAGTAGGATGTACCCGCTTCTTCTTTTTTAGTTACTAAATTTAGCAAGGGTCAGATTGATTTTATTATTTATTGCTTCTGATTTTAAATAGTTCTGGATATGCTAGTTTATATAATTCCATCATTGCTTGCTTCGCTGCTTTTCTTTTGCTGCGTGGGTGGATGGCCGTGGTGGTGATGTCTTTGAATGGTGGTTTTTTGTCGCAGATGTTTACGGTGACTTGATATTCGGTTGGATATTGGATGATGTCCATTTCGATTTCGTCGCCGTATTCGTTTATTAATTGTGTTACTTCCCAAGAGATATGGCCTATTGTATTCATTTCGGCACCTACATTTGTGTAAGATATGGGAACTACTCAGTCATCTTCTTCAATGATTACGATATCAATGATTTCTTGAATGTCTTTAATGTTTAGTGCTTCGCTGATTCTTTAAATATGGTTTATATGGATGTTTTTTCTTTTATTGTTGGCTAATTCGCTGAGTGTTGCATGCCGGATATCGGTTAAGCGAGATAATTCTCTTAAAGAGATATCATGCTTTTTTAGCAATTTGTTTATATTAATCCTCACCAGAACTTCTGCCATACCTTACACCCATTTCCATTGACTATAAGGCAAAACTATCATCTTTAGATGAACGAAGTGGTACGCATTCGCGTACCACTTCGTTTGTTTTTGAAAGAAATTTTGTGAATAGAACATGGGGAAGGTTCTGGCGTACCAAATACATGTAAGATTCGTCCCCAGGTAATATTCTTTCAGACTGTGTAGCAATTAAAATATCTGGATATGGGTTAGAATTTAGCTGAATTTAATGAATTCTGTCGACATGTCATGAAGTGTGATTGGTAAAGATGAGTGATAAAGAGAGGAAGATAAAACTTTATAAACCCTACAGGCCATTTGATTTGAATGATGGAGATGATTATATTCGGATTGGTATAATGAAGTTCAATATCTCGAAGATCTTAGCTGACATTTCGTCAGATAAGCTGGTGGCTGAAAGAGTGGAAGTTAATGTTATGGATTGGTTCAAGTCGAATTTTAGAAAGAAAGTCAATGAGGAGCATATTCCTAACGTACAGCTCGGAAAACCAATCGTGATGGCAGAAATCCGGCCAGGAATGTACTCTGTTATTGATGGGAACCATCGTATGGAACGGGCGTATCGGGATGGGGTAGAGATTGTCGAAGCATTTCGATTGAAAGGAGAACAGCTTTTACCCTATTTTTCGGATAGTAGGGGATATGAAACATTTGTTGAGTATTGGAATTCGAAGTTGTAGGGATGGGTGCTTGGGAAAGAACAGCTGTTCATTTGAAATTCTTAGTCCAAATTACCAACATGTTATTTCCACAACATGAAGATGGAATCTCCCGGCACCCCTAACTAAAAACTCCAGAGATATGTTTTTCAGTCAGCTGATATTGGCGCAGTTATACATATGGAGGTGTCTTTTCCTTTTCCGGATAATCTTCATGGACATGATATTCGTCAACTTCCGGTATCCAAGAGTGTCAAAAACCCATTATTTATTTAATTACAAAGAACATTGACTGATTTAGAAGCATCCGAAGCCTAAGGTTTTCCCCATTTTTGCTGTTAGTGGGCTGATTGGATGAGGTCAAATTATAAAGACTTGAATATTTGGGCAAGCAGCAAAAAAAAGAAATGAATAATTCATCACCATAACAGTGACGAGTTCATCATTTCTAATATTTGATTATTTTTATTAAACGGAAGGCTATTACTCTTATGACAGAGTTATAGCCCAACCGTATCCGTTTTATAATTTAGGAAAGAGTCAGTGAGATTAATTGTTTAGAAATTATAGTTCGTATTCACATTCCAGTTAGCGTCTAAAGCGATTTTTAAGTTTTCTCATTGTTTCTTGGAAAAGGGGGTTGTGACAAAGATTCACAATTGCAATAATCAATGCAGCTAGCCCAATAAGTTTCATTATCCGGTTATCCTCCTGAAGAGGACACGGTTTAATACTGACTTTCCTATACTTGGATTATATTCATTAAATGATACAGTTATGCATGAGCAAGGGGACGTACCTAGCGCTTCTTTCATATGGTGAAAAAGTTGATTGTAGATAAAGATTGTCAGCCTTTGTACAGGCAACACTGTCAGCAAATTATGTTATTTCTGCAAGGATGTCAGCGGAATTTGTTTTGGAGGTTATTTTTAGCCAGCATTGAGAAAATAATTTAGATTACAAAATTATTTTTTAATTTTTCTTGGTTTGGGATTTAATGAGTGCTTAATTTCAATGATTGGTTTATGATAGATTTGATGATCGATATCTTCTAGTATTCTTCTTGATTTCCTATCTTGATTTCCTTCCTTTATGCTCTTCTTTTTAGACATTTTCCTTCTATGACTCATCCCTTTCTGACCTCAGTTGTATTATTCCTCTCTCAATATTTCTTTTCTAAGCCTCTGCCTATTCATTTTTTCTGCCTGTTTTCGTGCATCATTCCATTCCTGTTATAGTTTCTTATTCTCGATCGATTTTCTATATGGAAATCTATTTTTTTGGAGGTTTGTGTATGTCGGTTAAGGTTGCAAGTATTGGTTTGAAGGGACTTGAGGGATACCGTTTTGATGTTGAGGTCCAGGTAAAGGAGGGTTTTGAGTCCATTGTGATTGTCGGGCTCCCTGATGCTTCGGTGAAGGAGTCGAAGGAGAGGGTGACGGGGGCGCTGTATACATTGGGTTTTCCGCTGGTGGAAAAGAAGGTGATCATTAACCTGTCACCGGCGGAACAGAAGAAGAACGGGCCTTTGTTTGACCTTGCCATCGCTCTTGGTATTCTGAAGAGCGGGGGCTTTATTCAGGAAAGGATTCCGGTTGATGCGGGTTTCATCGGCGCATTGTCGCTCGATGGGACAGTCCATCCGGTGGAGGGGATGATCGCAGCTTTTAGCGGCGAGGAAGCTGCACTTGAAGCGGCTGATCCTGCCATTTGATCCAAGCATACCGAGGATTGAGATCGATGAGTTAGAGCTTGTATATGTTGAAACATTGCAAGATGTAATCAATCTGCTGGCTAGCAAATGCCTTTGCTTCCGAGAGTGGAATTGGTTGAGGAGCCTAGGGAGACCAGCAGGGATTACAGTCAGATTATTGGGCATGAGTTTGCAAAGCGTGCACTTGAAATTGCGGTTTGCGGTGGCCATTATGTGCTGATGGATGGTCCGCCCGGCTGCGGGAAGAGCCTTCTGGCTGAGACATTCCCGACCATCCTGCCATCCCTTTCGAAAGAAGCCCAGCTCGAAAAAATCAGCTTGTATCAGCTGGCGGGTTCCCCATACTCTTCGCTGACTCTTCCCCCCATTCGTCATCCCCATCATTCTGCATCTGCCGTCTCCATTATCGAAGGCGGTACCAACCCAAAACCAGGTGAAGTCTCCCTTGCTCACCGCGGTGTCCTTTTCCTTGATGAATTAGGCGAGTTTTCGAAAAAGACATTAGATATGCTCAGGTAGCCTCTGGAAAATGAGAAAGTGACCATTAGCCGCATTCACTCAACTGTTACCTATCCAGCTAAATTTGTTTTTATCGCAGCGATGAATCCTTGCCCTTGTGGATATTTAGGATCGGACAGCCATTATTGCACTTGTTCGGAAAAGCAAATTAAGTCCTACAAGAACAGGGGTCTCGGGTCCGATTTTAGACAGGATGGATATCCTGTTATCGCTAAAAGCCGTCAATCTTAAGGGGCATGATTTTAGTAAAAATGATCTTCCGGTGAGGTTATAAGAAGAGTCATGGCTGCGCGGGAAAGACAATATGAGCGATACGGAAAGGAAATCTGCAACAGCAGTGTTCCGTTTGAACAGCTGATCGGCAGCAGGCCGCTCACGGATTCGCAGCAGGGACGATTGCAGGATTTGTCCATGAAATATGGACTTAGCAACAGGGTCCAGATCAAGCTCATCCGTCTGGCAAGAACAATCTCTGATATGAGGGGTAGCGGTTTATTTCTGATGAAGCAATCGAGGAAGCGCTAACGCTGCGTAAAATCGGTAGGGGAGTTGTTTGAGTTGCCTCGGGAAGCGATACGAAAAAGCATAACTGGTGTCTATCATGTGATCCTGCGTGGAGCGAACCGGCAGGAGATTTTTCATGATGATGAAGATAATATGAAGTTCCTTGATGTTTTGAAAAAGGTTAAAAGGAAGGGGAGAGTTGTCCTGTATGCTTGGTGCCTGATGAGTAACCATGTCCATCTGCTTTTAAAGGAAGGGGAAGAAGAACTGGCCACGACGATGAAGCGGATCGGCGTGAGTTATGCATCATTTTACAATTGGAAGTACCACACGACAGGACATCTGTTCCAGGACCGGTTCAAAAGCGAAAATGTCGAAACCGACGAGTACTTCCTCACTGTCGTTCGGTATATTCACCAGAATCCGGTGAAAGCAAGGAACAGTCCCAGAGTTGAAGAATGGAAATGGAGCAGCTGCGCTGGATATTACGGTCAGGTGTATTACCCTGGGGGCATGCTTGATCGTGGGAAGACATTGAGGATGTTTGGAGAAAACCGCACATTGGCAAAGGAGCGCTTCAGAGAATTCAATGAGCGGAACAATAACGACGTATGCCTTGAATATATTTATCGAGTGAGAAAACTGACAGACGAGCAGGCAAGGGAAGAAATCAAGCAGATGCTCGGCGAGGTAGAAATCGCCCAGGTAAAGAGCCTGCCCGGGTGGCAAAGAGACCATTATCTCATACTCATCAAAAGCATCGAAGCCATCACCATACGACAGGCAGCCAGGATATTGGGAGTTTCTAAAGATCTCGTCCATAGAGCGGGGAGCTAGTGGAACATGGGGACGGTTCTCGCGATCCAACTAGAACTGCAAAGTCCGTCTCCATGTTTCGTTGCGATACTTTAGTGTCATTAATAAGTGAACTAGGTTAAATGGTAAGTGCTCCTCTGGTATCGGTTATAAAAACAGTCTATTACTTGTGTTATCCAATTATAATGCTGCGCTTTAACCGCTTATTCATTCTCCTCAATTAATCTTTTCTTAAACTCTGATTGATAAAGTTGTTGCAGATTGATTAGGTTTTCCGCTGTGGCTGCTCCATCCTTTGTCAGAAAAGAGAGATTATCTACTGTAAGACAGTTTACTAGCCCATCATGATACTTTCGCAGGCTGTCCAAGTACTTTTTTTCTCTATCGGTTTTGGCTTTCTCCTCGAAATCGCTCTTAGCTCGATCAATCATTATTTTAGATTTTTTTTCCAGATTATCTACTGATGAATCTAGCTTATCTTTCAAGTCCAGTAAATTTTCTTCGATCTCTTTCATTTCTTTATCCCACTTAAGCTTCAAGTCTTTTCTTATTTTCTCGAATTCAATCCTAATGTCTTCTGGAAATGCCTTAAATGGAACTTTCTTCTTTTTGATATTTTTCACTTGCACATGCATGTCCTGCTCCAACTTGGAGTCAGAGGGGATAAAGATCAAGTTGGAAATCAGTCCCGCTTCACCAGGCAGCAAAGGTGCTTGTTCCAGTTCAACTAAAAGCTTATTAGGTAATTTGACACTCAGCTTTTTTAACTTATATTCAGGATTGCTCATGCTAAGTTCCCTCCTCAATATAGGGTATTTAGTCATGAGAATGTCCTATTACATATTTGTTTTTCGAAGATGGATTTAAGAAACGACGCCGGCAAAAGTGCCAGGCACCATCCATATTACACCATCCATATTATGGATGGTGCCTGTTACTTTTGATTTATACTTTCGTGAATGGGAAGGAATTTCTAGGATTGAAGGAGTATGTTAAAGGAAGAGGGTAGTGATAGGAAGTTTTGCTTAGTAAACTAATACAATCTTAAAGACAAGGAGAATTTATATGGTCGGTACAAAAGGCTTTGTAAGGACAAATAGAGAGCGTTTAAACGATGATGATAAGCAGTTATTCGAAAAATGGCGACCGCTGATTGACTACTTGGAGGAGAAAAATAGAAATTCCACCACTATTTTAGAAGTCTTATCTCAAATCGATGTTATGCTAAATAAAGATAAAGTCTTAGTTTCAGGAAAAAATCATTCTTATGATAAAGATGTGGATACTATTGAGTTAAAAACTTTATCAAGAAACCGAACCTTCAGGTATAAAGGATCGGTTAAAGAAGGAACGACTATATTTTTTGGCCAGAATCGAGTAGAGGTCGTTAAAGCAGACCAATATAAGATAATGCACGCTGCATTTACAGGTAAAAGAGTACAAATAGGGACTTCATTCAATAATCCGGGTGCAAAAAGTTTAGGTGCCTGGCTTCAAAGCAACATTACCAAAAGGGCAATTGCATCCTACGTTGCTCCGATTTTAATTAAAGAACGCTATGCTACTATACCTGGAGAAAACAAGACTGAGATTGTATTTAGATGAAGCGTGGGGACTTTCCTAGTGCTTCTTTTTAAATGAAAGGAAGTGTGTACATGCTGGCGGAAATTGAAGGTAAGATTAGCAGGATGGGTTCGAATCTATCCGAGCGGCTGGAGGATAATTTAACCGGGAATGTGTTTGGTGCATTGCGCTATATTCCGTTTTCAATAGGGCTCGGAGAAGTGCTGGCCAACAGTGTCTTCCCGCGTTCAATTAGTGACGAATTGCGGAAGATTAATAGTGACTTTTGGGCAGATAAGATTGAGTTTTGGCCATATGACCGCGAAGGCGAATTGGATGCGCTGATAGATTTTTCTACTATGATGATTGGGATTGAGGTCAAATATCAAAGTGGGCTATCTTCAGATGATGACGTAGTGAATGGTGCTGACGACGAAGAGGTGCAGCTAAGTGTTAACCAGCTGGCCAGGGAATCGCGGATCCTGGCAAGAAAGGGGCAGGGTAAGCAGAAGCTGCTGCTTTTTATCGCTGACCGCAAGGCTTGTAAGGAAGTCTATGAAAATATCACAGGGCGAGGGATCATTGAGCAGGGAGTCGTGTTTGGTTATGTTTCCTGGCAGGATATTTTACGAGCATTAAAGCAGCTGGTGCTGACAGAGGCCTATCTACAAGTCATCATCCAGGACCTAGTCAATCTTTTAACCAGGAAAGGGTTTGAAGATTTCACATCGATGGAGGTAGAGACACCGGCTCCAATTAATGAACATGATTATTTCAAGTTTGATTTAAAGAGCAAAACGGACATTAGCTTTAAAACACCACTAACAATAAGCGGGGGATTGTATTATGAGTTCAGCAAATAATATTCGCAATGCTTTTCACGTCGTCTACCAAACCTATGAAAATATCCATAAACTGATGGATTATTGTAAAACGGTTGCTGCTGAGGAAAGCAATTATGTAAGCGTAGTAGATAAATTCCTGCGCTATAAATCCGATAATGACTTTTCAGGCTGGTTCATACAAGACTTCATTCTTTTATTCCAAAATAAAAACGATCCGGAATTAGAAAACGAATGGCGCGATGGGCCGGTGTATGTAATGGAAATCGAGCTTTATAAAGCCGATGATAAGTTAGAAGATCAGCAGGAACTCCCGTGTATTCGACTGTCCAAATTTGAATACAGCGATATCCAGGATTGGAACAAAGGATGCTCCCCGGCAAACCACTGGAGGTTTTATTACCCATTACGCAACGAGGAGTATATGAATATACAAAAAGAAGGCGACAAGCTGTACAGCACGCCGAAAAATCAAGAAGACAGCGACCGTTACTACTGGGGAGTGAAGAAAGTCACCAGTAAGAGGATATCGTTGACAGAGGTTACTGGAGAGAATGTTGTGGAGAAAGTGTTTGGGGTTTTTGATGAGTTGTGAGAGGAACATGGGGACGGTTCTTGCATTCCAATTGTAACATAAGAAAGGCCACATATTCTATGAAGGTCATTAAATCTGACGATTCGGTCTCAAGCATGAAGGCGACCTGGGTAAGACTAAATGCTGGTATATCATCCATTCTTAGAGACGATTGGCAACAGTATTATGGTAAAGATAAGTAATGTAAAGTGACAGGCACCATCCAATTAATTGGATGGTGCCTGTCACTTTATGAAATTACATTTGATTTGCAAGTATTGTTATGAATGCGCTTAATAGGATGGAGAGTAGAAGGAAAGAGGTATATAAAATGACCTTATTTCTTTTCTTCTTCCTTTGTTTGGCTTCAGGTGTTAACCATTGATAATGTGTCGTCATCAAATGATCTCCTTTATCTATTTTGATGGCAGCTGGCGGGCTTTGTCTCAGACAGAGGCCCCTATAGCTTTGCGTCATTACTTTTCAGTAATTTTGCTCTATATAAGTATAATAATTTTCAGAATGATATCGCTATAGGTAAAACTTACCGTTTTCGACATAAAACTACAAAAAAGCCATTCCTTTTATAAAAAGAAATGGCTAAAGGTTAAAATTTATTTTAACTCCAGGTGCTCTTTTAAAGCTTGTTGTAACTTTTGTTTCTCTTCATCAGCTACCATATAATAGTAGATTCCATCAATCTTCGTACCGCTTCCGCTGACTTCCATTTGCCGAATGTTTTTGCTAGCGTCCTTATAATTTTTCTGGATATCTACCATCTCATCAAATGTCATATTTGTTTTGACATTTTGTCCTAAAGCTTTAAAAATATCATCGAATTTTGTTAGGGACGAGAAGCTTGCACCTTCTTTAATCACTGCTTGTATGATTTGGCGCTGACGCAATTGTCTTCCAAAGTCACCACGTGGATCTTTATATCGCATACGGGCATAGCTTAAAGCCTTCTCCCCGTTTAGCAGGATTTCTCCTTTAGGAAAATGAAATCCCCCTTCTGAAAAATCAAGATCATTGTTCACGGTTACTCCGCCTACAGCGTTGACGATATCCTGAAAGCTTTCCATATTGATTTGCATATAATAGTCGATCGGAATATCCAGGAAATTCTCAACCGTAGCCATTGACATTTCGACACCGCCAAAAGCATAAGCATGATTGATTTTATCTTCTTTCCCTCTACCTATGATTTCGGTCCTTGTATCACGCGGGATACTCAGCATTTTTGTCGTTTTAGTATTAGGGTTAACAGTAAGCACGATTAATGTGTCAGAACGGCCACTGTCACCTTCACGTTTATCTACACCCATCATCAATACGGAAAATGGCTGCTTCTTATCCAAAGTAACAGGGTCTTGACGCTTCTCCGATTTAGCCCGGTCAATTGGCTGGTGCATCGTATCCACAGCACTTGTTAGAGAGTTATATACCGTAAACGCATATCCTCCTACACCAATTACTAATAGAAGAATCACTATTCCTATAACCTTAAGCAATGTAGGCTTTTTCTTCTTTTTATCTGATCTCATATTCTTGTTCCTTCCTAATAAAAAGGTTTTTTGCACTATTCACTATCTTAACAAATTTTCATTTAATAGAGAATGTATTTTTTATCCAATAAGGAACATGGGGACGGTTCTAATGTTTCATTTTTTATTAAATAGCGGATAAGAAGGTAAACTTAAACGGATTAAAAAAAGTCAGGTTCTCAAAAATGAAAAATAGTGAGAACCTGGCTTTGTCGTTTAATTAAATTCCGATCCGTAGCTAATTAGATTGGTGAAGATTCTGTAGCCTCCTGGCACCTGGGTCTGTACTTGACGATAAGATACCACGCGATAAAAATTTGATAGGATAGTCTGAAGAGAAGAAAAAAACCTAGCTGATGGGCAGCTAGGCTTTTTATGTGCAACACAGTGACGGTTCTGTTTTTTCAGTCATTAGCTGCATGTAAAAAGAATTTGAATCCTACAGAAAAACAAAGGAAGAGGTGCAAGCATCCGCCCTATAAGCCTTATTTTTTAACTTCTTCATAGGCTTCTAAAAGAATTTGTTCCATATCGGAAACAAATAGATCCAGCATCTTTTCTCCCTTTTCTTTAGTGGCTTTTGTTGCATCGCCGTAAACTCCGCTTTTGCTTAGATCTCCTAAGGAGATAGATGATTTTCCGTACAGTCTAGGCTTTTCAGGATATTCCTTCACCGCTTTAGACATTTGAACTAGTTCGGGTTTTAGGGCCAGCATTAATGATGTTTCAAATTCACAAGCATGTACCATGCCATGCCATGTAGGGGAGTCACAGATATCTTCCATCACTTTATTTAGGTTTGGATAGAATAAATAAATGACTGGAATGTCGAGTTCATCGGCTAATTCTCGGGTAGCGTATTTCATGCTGGCATTATTGGCGTCATGGCCATTTACGAGAACAAGCATTTTGATTCCATATCGTGCAACACTATGCGCGATATCCTTAATCACTGCTTCCACATGATGCTGCTGAAGTGAAACTGTGCCGGGGATGTCTCTCCATACCCAGGAATAACCGAAGGGCTGGGTAGGTAAGACCAAGGCACCGGTTTTCTCTGAGAGCTTCCTGGATACTCCTTCTGCAAGGTAAATGTCTACTCCTAGTGGCAGATGGTGGCCATGCTGCTCGGTTGCTCCCATTGGTAAAATAGCTACAGGGAATTCTTTAATTGATGCCTCAACTTCGTTTCTTGTCATATTGATCAGTTCTCTGGCTTTGCCCATGCTATCACCCCTCAGTACTTAACATTTTTACGTAATTTTGAGCATTGTTTTTGATTTTCTCCCAATCTTTTTTTGTAGCTCCTCGAGGGACCAGGTCACTGCCAATCCCAAATGATGTGCAGCCAGCTTTGTAATAATCTTGGATATTTTCCAATGAAACTCCGCCCACTGCCATAATGTTAAGGTGAGGGAATGGTCCTTTTAAGTTTTTAATATAGTCAGTGCCAAGATTGCTGGCCGGAAAAAGTTTGACAACTTTAATGCCAAGGTTCATTGCCTGCATGATCTCCCCAGGTGTAAACACACCCGGGAGAATTTCTATATTTAATTTTTGGATTTCTTTCGCTAGCTCTTTATCCCATCCTGGAGTAATGATATAACGGGCACCAGCGTCTATAGCCTTTTTCGCCATGGCGATGGAAGTGACTGTTCCAACTCCTAGATGAATTCGATCACCATAAGTTTCATTAAGTATTCTAATGCATTCCAGTCCTTTTTCCTCTTCGCTTAGGGATACTTCTACCCAGTTTATGCCACCTTCCAGCAATGCCTCCTGGATATCGACTACATCTGCTGGCTCTACTCCGCGAATAATTGCGACTATCGTTCCTTTTTTAATATTCATTATTTCACCTTCTTAAAACTGGCCAAGCCAGCGAGCAGGGTTTTTGATGAAAATCGTATCGATATCTTCCTGGCTGACGCCTTCGTTCAATAGACGAGGGATGAACTTTTTAATAATGTACTCAAAGCCAGGGCCTCCGCCATAAGCATGTAGATAACTCTTTCTGCCCATATCGGCTGAAACTAACAGCTGTTCAACATAACCATTTTCAATCATATTCTTGATCAGTTCCACTCGCACGCTGTCAGGATAGTATTTAATTTTGCTGACTCCATCAAATTGAACATATGCTCCACGCTTAGCGAGCTCAAGGTGGTAGTAGGGATCTGCGTTTCGGTCACTGTGGCCTACAGCGACTTTGGATAAGTCTACGTTTTCTTCCTCAAGGATATCGAGCATTTCTTCCCCCATAGTTCCAGCTTCGGTATGGAGCCAAACGGGTGCGCCAGTCTCAAGTTGCGCCCGTGCCATTGCCCGAGTCACCTTTTCCTCAAGAGGGTGGATGAGCTGATCCCATGAACCGGATTTTAAGAAGCCAGCTTTAGCAGAAGTACCGTCCATACCTACCGTAACGTCTCTGACTAGTTTTTGCGTAATTTCTTCAATTTCTAATGCTTGTACCCATCTTGGAAAGTAGATATGTTTGTTGAATCCGGTTGTCATGACGAGATTTACACCAGTTTCTTCGGCCATTCTGATAAGGTGCTTGGCATCTCGTCCGTAATCCATTGTTGTAGCATCTACAAGCGCATTTCCGCCCGCGCGTTTAAATCTCCAAAGTTCACTTACACTAGCTTCATAGTCTGTTAATTCTAAATCTCGATCCTTTTGACTAGCCGGTGGGTTTGCCCATAAGTGTTCATGGCTGTATGTGAAACCTAAATCTTTTGCATCAATATCTCCTAAAACGGTACGAACTTTACCCATTATCATCACTCCTGATCTTATTATTTAAATAGTGAGAGGAAAGAATTTTCGCTCTTTCCTCTACGGGCATTGAAATTAAATTTGAATTCCGAACAGCATGCCAACCAGACGAATGAGGATTACTACGATGATTGCATCCGGAGAAGCGAACCATAATCCTTCAACGCCATATTTTGTTACATCCACAAGAGGGTAGGCAAGGGCAATTAGCAATGTCCAGCTGACGCCTAAGAAGAATCCACTTATAATGGCTCCGCGTCTACCGCCAGTTGCATTTCCGAATACACCTGCTGCCCCGCCCATGAAGAATAGACCAATAACAGAAGGTAAAACGACGACTGGCAATATGCTAGAAATAGCTGTTACCAATAAACTGCCAATCAATGCAGCCAAGAAGCCTAGTGTTACTGCGATTGGTGCGAATGAATAGAAGATTGGGACATCCAATGCAGGCTTAGCTCCAGGAACAATCTTTTCACCGACCCCTTTAAAAGCCGGGACTATTTCTCCTAGGAACATACGGACACCTTGAAGTAATACTAAAATACCAACAACAAATGTTAGTGCGGACATGATAGAGAATTGGATCGCGTTCTGCCCGCCAGCTATTTCCGCCATTTTTGCTGGTTCTACAAAGAGGGAAGTAACAACATAGATGACGATCATGACTATACCCATTAATACACTCATATCTTTTAAGAAATCGAGTGACTTAGGAACTTTTACATCTTCAGAAGACTTTTCTTTATTCCCAAATTTTCCGCCCACCCATCCAGACAAGCTGATCCATGAGCTGCCCCAGAAACCGAAGGCAACATGATCATTTCCAGTTATTTTACGGACAAATGGCTGAGAAATGGCAGGGAATAATACCATTGAGATACCTTGTATAATCGAGCCAAGGATGACAGTCATAGTTGATGATAACCCCATTTGATGGAAGACGATCGCCATTGTACCTGCGAATGAGAACATCATATGGCCAGTAAGGAAGATGTACTTCCATTTTGTGAATCTTGCAATGACTAGATTGATTAGGAAAGAGAATACAAGAATGAAAGCAGTTTCTTTTCCTAATACATTTTGTACCGCTGCCACAAGAGCATTATCTTCTGCCACAATGCCCTTGAGTCCGAATGCTTCGGTAAACATAGTGCTGAAGGGTATTAAAGCGGTTACAATTATGTTTGCACCTTGCTGGAGAATCAAGAAACCAAATATCGTTTTTAAGGTACCCTTAATTACATCGGAGGTAGACTTTCTCAAGGCTATTAAACCTAATGCTGCGATAAGGGCAAGGATGATGGCCGGATTACTTAAAATAGATACAATGAAATCCAGCATCTATTTCACCCCTTTAGCAATTTTCTCAATGACGGGCATTACCTTTTGCTCTATTTCTTCCTTATCTAATAGATTATTAATGGAGACTACTTCAACAGATTCACTGCTTAACTCAGAGGCGATTTCGCTGGAGGTGACCATAAAGTCACAGGCTTTACCCTTGGCTGACCCCAAATCTACAGCTTCGCCGTCTACATCATACCCATGTTTCTTGGCTATTGCCTGAACGTCCATCAACAACATTAAAGATGTTCCAAACCCCATTCCACACACAGTAACAATTCTCATTTTCCCCACTCCTTAGTTTAAAATTGAAAGAATTTCTTCTTCTGAATCCGATTTCAGGATGATTTCCAGCTTAGCCTTATCTCCCAACACAGCGGCGATCGATTGCAGCATTCCAATATGACTTGTACTATCAGTGCCGCAAATAGCACAGACCAATTGGACAGGATCATTTGTAGGGTGGCCGAATACTACTGGCTTCTTCAGCCGTACCAGGGAAAAGCCCTGCTCAAGAACACCATGTTCGGGTCTTGCATGAGGTATAGCAATGGAAGGAGCTAAAACGATATAAGGACCGACATCTTCAAAGCCTTTTACCATCGCATCGATATATCCCTCCTCAACTTTGTTTTCCGCAGCCAGTAATTTGCCTGCAGCCCGAATGGCTTCTTCTGCGGTTTCTACTTCAACGTCCAATTGAATGAGGTTTTTATTTATGGTTAGCATCTTTACTCTCCTTCCGTATTAAATGTTTTTAATTTGTTTCTGCCGACTAAATCAATATCATATTCATAACGATCAGACCTGTTGGCCATTTCAACCATCTCGAATGGGGTTCCATCAGGTAAATAGGAAACCCGGGTGATATGAAGGATAGCTGAATCCGGAGAGATCCCTAATTCCAATGCTTCTAAATCGGTGGACAGTCTAGCCTTGATTCTTTCATGTGCTTGTTCAAGATGGATACCGTAATCTTCCTCAAGTACTTCATATAGAGATTCCTTCATCAGGCCTTTTTCCATGAAACCAGGTGTGAATTTTGAACGGAAGTAGTTGATCAGGATTGAAATAGGTTCTCCGTCTGCACATCGCAAGCGCTTCAAGCATATAACCTTTTCTCCTTTGGCTAGCTGCAACTCTGCAGCTATTTTCTTCGATGGCTCTATTTCATAAATCATCATATTTTTAGTTTCAGTGTGTTTACCTTTTACACGCATTTCTTCAGTCCAACTAGTGATATTACCAGCTTTTTGGACGATATTTTTTGACTGTACGAAGGTTCCCCTTCCTTGAGTCTTGGTCACTACACCTTCATTGACGAGTTCCTCAATTGTTTTCCTGACGGTAATACGACTGACACCAAACAACTTTTCTATTTCTGACTCAATCGGAAGAGCATCGCCTTCCTTTAAGTTTTCCTCAATATACTCCATAAGAGCATCTTTTAATTGCTTATAAAGAGGCATCTTTAAGTTTTTATCTAATTGCAAAATGGTTATCACCTTCTTTTTTAAAGATTATGATGTATTATATGATAATTACTTAATTAAATATTAACATTATAATGAATTGTGTCAATTTTTTTTTTATTCAGATAAAGATTATAACCTTTTAGAAGAACATGGGGACGGTTCTCGTGTTCCTTTTAGGAACACTGGAATCGTCCCTGTCTTCTACTCGCACGGGGAAGCGCGGGGGACGTACCCTGAGAGACACCGGGAAGGTTCTTATAGCGGACATTCAGAAGTTTTGCGAGAAAAAAGCACGATGAGTGGTTTTTTAACTGCTCATCGTGCTTTTTGTTTTTCCTTTATTTACACAACACGCAAAATTAATAGTCCATTTTTACTGCATTATTATTCCTTGTAAATTCTCTGTAGTTCATAGACACAGGTACGGTTCTCGTGTCTCATTCGGGAGTCGAAATAGTATTAGTAAGCGTGAATTTGACATTTGTAAATTATTGCTGAATTTGTATCCAGGAGATGGTGGGGACGTACCTGCACTAGGATGAGATTGATTTATGGTGATTGTTTCTGACTTTGAATAGTTCAGGATAGGCGTGTTTATATAATTTCATCATTGCTTGCTTTGCTGTTTTTCTATAGCTGAGGTGGGTGGGTGGCTGGCTGGCTGGCTGGCTGGCTGTGGTGGTGATGTCTCTGGATGGTGGTTGTTGGTCGCAGATGTTGACGGTGACTTGGTATTCTTCTGGATAGTGGATGATGTCCATTTCAATTTCGTCGCCGAATTCATTCGTGAATTATCTTACTTCCCAGGAGTGATAGTCGATAGGTTTCATATCGTCACCTACTCATCCACTTATCTAGTGAAGAAAGCGTGAGGTCGTATTCTCGAATAAGATTCTTTCTTGGCTTTCCATTCTGATGGAGTTGAACGATCTGTTGTTGAATTCCGGAGTGAATGTTCGGCGTTCTTTTTTAGTCATTGTAGATTTCTCCTCAAATGTATTATCTGTAGTCTGCTTGCCCTTAATTTTTCTGTCCAACTAAGTGTAACCTATCCATAGCACGAATTTGCTAAGAGAGCGTTTGAAATTGCTGCGAGCGAGGAGCACTGTTGAAAATTCAAACTTGTTGTAATGATTAACTCAGTTAATACATAAACTCAGTAGTGTAAACGGATACAAAAGTAGTAAGAGGGGAAAATGATGTGAAAAAATTAAATATGAAGAAGGGCGCAAATCTTGAGGATATTCAAGAAATGAACCGTTCATTGATTTTAAAGCTAATTCGGAAATATAAAGTATGCACTAGAGCTCAACTAGCTAAGGATACTGGCTTGAAGCAGGCTTCTATAACAAAAATTATTGCAAGCTTAATAGAGCTTGGGATTGTTCAAGAGCTTGGGGTTGTTGAAGGTGAAAGGGGCAGACGTTCGATTGGGATTTCGATCAACAACCACTTGTATAAGTTTATCGGTGTTAAACTGTCGAGGAAATCTTTTTCGATTGGTGTTTATGATCTTTTTGGAGAAGAATACAAGTTCAGCAGTAAAAGCATTGACATGTCAAAGGGAGCGAAGCTGACGCTAAACAATATGAAAAGAGTGGTACAAAAGTTTCTAGTGGAACACGCTGACGTCGCAGCTATAGGTATTGCGATCCCAGGTCCATTTTTAAAAAGTAAAGGAAGAATCGCTCTAATTACTGAGTTGCCAGGCTGGGAGAATATTGACATTCAGAAGGAGTTCACTAAAGCTTTCACTCTGCCAGTGTTTATTGAACATGATGCGAACGCAGCGGCTCTAGCAGAATGGTGGTTTAGTGATAATCATTTTGAACATGGGGTGATGGTAAATTTCCTTGCTGGTGAAGGCGTTGGAGCGGGAATTATCATTGATGGTCAGTTGTTTTCTGGGAGCCAAGGGATGGCAGGAGAAGTAGGGCATATGAGTATCGATTTCAATGGCAGAAAGTGTTCTTGCGGAAGTTTTGGTTGTTTGGAGAAATATTGTACTACATATGCACTTGTTCATCATACGAAAGAAAACTTAAGCGTGCATGCTGAAAGTGTTCTAAATGATGGGGAAAACATAACAGCAGAAAGAATCTTTAAGGCTATGGACTCAGGAGATGAATTAGCAATCGAGATGGTAAAACAAATGGGTCGATATATGGGGTTTGGAATTGTGAATATCGTAAATGCCTACAACCCCAATTGGATCATTATTAGCGAGACGATGTCGCGAGGAGGGGAATTGTTATTAGATTCGATTCGTGAAACGATAAAACCTAGACTTATTTCGAGTGTATATGAGAATTTAACGATTCAAATTACGGAGTTTGCCAATGATTCCATCCTATACGGTGCAGCCGCCATCGCGGCAGACCATTTCTTAAAATCCCCTAATCGTTATTTATAACCACTCCAGTTTCTCATAACATTTTGGATTCCATATTACATTATTTTTCATATAGAAAGGATGAATTTTTCATGCTAAATAAACAAAACAAACAGTACCACATTGATCTTGCTAAGGGTGATGTTGGGCGCTATGTTTTTTTACCTGGAGATCCAGGCAGGGTAGAGTTAATAGCTAGTTTATTTGATGAGTCATGGAAGGTTGCAGAGAACCGTGAGTACAAAACCTATACTGGTTATGTTGATGGAATCAAGGTTTCTGTCTGTTCCACTGGGATTGGCTCGCCGTCTACTGCGATTGCGGTTGAGGAATTAAGTCGAATCGGAGCTGATACTTTTATTCGCATTGGCACAGCAGGACCGATTCAAGATTATATCCAACCTGGTGAGGTCGTTATCGGAACCGCTGCGATTAGGGATGAAGGAACGACTAGGCAGTATATGCCAATGGAGTTTCCGGCGGTAGCGGATTTGAATGTTTCCATGGCGTTATGCCAAGCGGCTACGAATCTGGGGAAAAAATATCATGCAGGTGTGATCCAATCGAAGGATTCGTTTTATGGAGAAGTCGAGCCAGAAACGATGCCTCTTGCCAATACCTTGAAAGAACGATGGAATTGTTGGATCGCAGGCGGAGCGCTTGCTTCTGAAATGGAGGCGGCAGCTTTATATATCGTTTCGTCTGTCAGAAAACTGAGAGCTGGCTGTCTGTTGAATATGTCGGGTTCAATGGAAGAAACCATCAAGGTTGGTTTAGAGGCTATTAAAATACTAGAAAAGCAAAACCAGTAGGAGGGATCATTTTGAGCACTCCAATCATTGAGTTCAGGAACTTCTCCTATTATTACCCTAATACAGAAGAGCCAGCTATTAAAAATATAACAGCCACTATAGAAAAAGGAGACTTTGTGGGACTCATTGGGCCAAATAAAGCAGGGAAATCGACCGCGTGTCTTTCGATGATTGGAATTGTTCCTCATATTATGGGAGGCGATTGGATAGGGGATGTTGCTGTTAACAAAGAAGTCATCGAGTCCTCTAATGTCTCTGATTTTACCAAAGTAGTCGGCGTCGTTTTTCAAGATGCTGAGAGTCAGTTTACACAGGAAACCGTTGAAGATGAGATTGCTTTTGCGATGTGTAATATGGGCTTTGAACGTTCAGAGATGATGAAACGAGTACAGGAAGTGGCTGTTAGTTGTAATTTAACACCATTTCTGGCGCGCTCTCCTTTTCAACTTTCAGGCGGGCAGCAGCAACGTCTAGCGGTTGCCTGCCTTCTTGCCTTACGACCGCAAGTGATTATTTTAGATGAGTCGACCGCTCAGCTAGATCCGAAAGGAAGGGAGGAAGTATTTAAGCTGGTTAAAGAATTACATCAACGAGGGCGAACGATTATTATGGTAGACCATAACATCGAGAAAATGGCGGAATATACGACGAAACTGATGGTCTTTAACGAAGGGGAATTAAAGTTGTATGGTCCCACAAAGGATATCCTCCAAGAAAAGGAATTATTGAACCAATATCGTATTCGATTGCCGCAAGTAACCGATGCCGCATATGGTTTAAAGGAAGTCTATCACTTTGCTCAGCTTCCAATCAATCTAGAAGAAGCGAGTCAGAAATTTAAGGGGTGAAGGGGGCAGGAGAATGGAAAACATTATTCAAACAAAGAATCTTGTCCATGAATATAAAGGAGGAGTGCAGGCATTAAAGGGTGTTGATATAAGCATTTTGCCTAATGACCTGGTGAGTATCATTGGCCAAAATGGCAGCGGGAAAACCACATTAGTTAGGCATTTTAATGGACTATTAAAGCCCACTCACGGCTCCGTCATCATTGATGGTGATGATACGACGAATAAAAGTGTCAGTTATTTATCACAGAAGGTTGGATATGTGTTTCAAAATCCGAATCATCAAATATTCTCCTCTAGTGTTATGGATGAGCTAAAGGTGGGTCCGAAGAACTTCAAATTTAGTGAAGCCAAAACAAAGGAACAAATTGAGTATGTAGTAAATTTACTGAATCTTGAAAATATTTTAGAAAAACATCCCATGATATTGGATTATACCAGAAAAAAACTAGTAACCATTGCCTCTGTGCTTGCCTATGCCCCTAAGGTCATGATTTTAGATGAACCAACGGGTGGGTTAGATGAGGACGGAAGGCAGCTTCTAAGAAAAATCATTTCGCTCTTACATGAACAAGGAAACACCGTGATCATGATTTCACACGATATGGATTTTGTCGCGGAGAATACAGACAGAGTCATCGTGATGGCAGAGGGTAAAGTCTTATTGGATTCCCACATAGCTAGTGTATTTGGGGAAACAGAAATTTTAGAAAAAGCATGGATTGAACCTCCACAGATTACGTTATTAGGATTAGATGTTGACCCCGAAAAGCGAATATTTTTAAGTGTAGGAGACTTTGTTTCCCACTATAAAAATAGATCAATTCAAAACTAATCTATTTTAAGGGAGGAAGAAAGCAAATGGAAGAAAAAAAGACCGCAACCCTTAACAGCAAGACCCGCACCACGTATGCCCTTATTCTCATTCCTATTGGCATTGCCATCAACGTGATTGCTGGAATGATTGCCGGGCAGCTAAAGTTACCGATTTTCATGGATTCGATCGGAACCATTGTCATCGCATCTATTACGGGGCCACTAGTCGGTGGTATTACAGGCTTGCTGACAAATGTTGTGTTAGGGCTTATTCATGGTGATGTGTTAGGAATGGCCTTTGGTTTGTGTAATATGGCTTCAGGTATCATTGTCGGTTATATGGCTAAAAAAGGGAAGTTCAAGAACTGGCTTCACATTGTACTTGCAACTGTCCTAGTTACATTAGCAAATTCATTCATTGCAGCGCCTCTAGTGGTATTCCTCTATGGTGGCGTCAGTGGCGCTGGTGTTGATTTACTGGTTGCCGGTTTCCTTGCTGCTGGAAATGATATCTTCTCTTCTGCCTTTGTTGCTAGATTGCCAGTTAACTTAGTTGATAAAGGAATTGCGATTATTATTGCTTTCTTAATTTTAAAGAAACTGCCAGCGAATATGAAAAATTTAATCCCTGTTAAACAGAAAGACTAAGGATATGATTTCATGCTAAGTATTCATGAAAAGGATACGTTCTTAAAGAGAATGTATCCAATGACGAAAATATGGGCCTCATTGGGTTTTATTGTCGGTGTATTTACTTTTTCTAATTACTATATTTCAAGTGTCATATTTGTCCTAGCCCTACTGGTTATTTTAAAAGAGAAAATGTTCAAGGAATTTAAGGTTTTATTAATAGCGGCTATACTTCTTGGTATCAGCTTGTTTTTAATACAGGGAATTTTATCTCCATCCAACCAGACTGTGGTTTGGAACATCATCTCTGGAACGGGTATTACGTTATATCAAGAAGGTTTAACAACGGCTGCTAATGTGTATTGCCGAATCGTTCCGCTTATTGCCGTTTTGTTTATAGCGATTCGGACCTTAAATATTACGGAGTTGGGGGTTGCTCTAAATAAAGCGGGTGTATCTTATCGAGCCAGTTTTGTGTTAACTTCCACTTTCCAAATCATCCCGGTTCTGAATAAGGAAATGCATCAGGTTATGAATGCCCAGAAATCGAGGGGGTTGGATACTGAGGGGAACTTGCTTAATCGAATGAAGGCGTTCATTCCGATCATGGTTCCGCTGATTTCGAACTCCATTATGAAGGTGCAAAACCAAGTGGTTGCATTAGAAAGCAAAGGTTTTAATTCGAGTGCTAAGAAAACGTATTACCGCGATCCTCCGAAACAGAGAGTTGATCATTTCATTGTTGCTAGTACAACTCTTTTCGCAGTCTTTGGAGTGGCTTATAGGCTGTATTTGATCTTTATGTGACAATTTATAGGTAGAGATACTTGTGAGAAACAAGTATCTCTATTTTATCGAAGAGCTGTTATTGGGTTAGCAGGCCTTTAGAAAAAGCAAAAGGGGGGGCTGGTTAGATGAATAAATTAGTTGGAATCGATGTCGGAACCTCCAGTTTAAAAGTACTGGTCACGAACGAATTTCTGGAAGTTTCAGATCATAATAGAGTGGATTATGATATTAATCAACCATTTCCTCAGTGGGCAGAGCAGGATCAGAATACATGGTGGCATGCCGTTTGTACATCTCTATCTTCGTTAGATTTAAAGGAGGAGCCGATAACGATTGGGCTGTCGGGTCAAATGCATGGTTTGGTGGCGGTCGATATTTATGGTAAGCCTGTTAGACCCGCTATCATTTGGGCTGATCAACGATCGGGTTTGGAACTACAAAAAGCCTTAAGATTCGTTAACAACGAAAAGGTACTTAACCTTTGGCTCGGAACGTTATTGCCATCCTTGTTATGGGTGAAGGAGCATGAACCGGATGTTTATACGAAAATTGATAAGGTGATGCTTCCGAAGGATTATCTTCGTTATAAGCTAACGGGTAAAATTGGTACGGAACATACGGATGCCTGTGGAACTGGGGCCTATGATTTTTCAACGCAAAATTGGGATTATGCACTTTTGGAAGAATTAGGTATAGACTCTTCGTTATTTCCCCCAATCCATCGTTCAACTGATGTAGCAGGAATGCTCATTCCAGAAGTTGCCCGTCAATTAGGTATTTCTGAACAAAGTAAGGTGGCTTACGGTGGTTCAGACCATTCGATGCAGCTTCTGGGAAACTCTATATTTTCTAAAGGAACATTAAACTGTAATATCGGCACAGGAAGTCAAATTAGTTTAACACAAGATTTTCATAAGGGTACGGGATTAGAAGGTTTAAGTATCTTCTTGCATGCGGTAGAAGATCTAACGAATATTGTGGGAACGAGTTTGAATGGCGGCAGTGTTCTTCAGTGGATGAAAGGCATTTTAGGATGTGAATTTTCATATGAGTATTTTGATCGGCTGGCAGAAGGGGTGAATGTAGGCAGTAACGGTCTAGTATTTTTACCATATTTAAATGGTGAACGAAATCATCCACAGGCAAAAGGTGTTTTATATGGATTGACTTCTGACCATTCCACTCCACATCTCATCAGGGCTGGTATGGAGGGAATGATTTATGGTTTGAGGGACCTTTTGGATGATTTTAAGAAAGCGGGACTGACCTATGATCGAGTTATTTCCTCTGGTGGAGGCGCAAAAAGTATGGTGCTTTTGCAAATGCAGGCAAATATCTTTCAAAGTGATATCTATGTTTGTGATACGGAGGAGCAAGCAGCAATGGGGGCTGCTATTGTTGCTGGGTTGAGTGTGGGAGTCATTGAATCACTAGATTCTGTTGCTGGATTATTAAAAGATAAAGTAAAGCTTATGGCAAGTCCAGTGGAAGAAGCTGTTGAAGCCTATAACAAGGGTTATGAATTTTTCCGAAAAATTTATAACCAGAATGTAAGGGAGGATTTCTAAATGAGTATGCTTGGCAACTTACCATTTGACTTAGGTGGAACGACACGGCAAATATCACCGGAAAATCCGACAGGTGAGAAAGGAAAGGCTTGTCTATGGGAACCTAATCCTTCAGATCCCTTTTTAGAACATAGCGATGCTGCTCTTGACCTTGGTAAAGGCTATAAGGTACGGCCTTTTATTAACGTGAGATCAGGAGAAACGGCAGTGTTGGCTGACATTAAGGGTATGGGGATGATAAATTACTTTTTTATCACTAGCAGTCTAGAAAACTATAGTGAGCTTGTGTTGCGGATTTATTGGGATGATGAGGAACATCCTTCTGTAGAATGTCCATTAGGAGCTTTTTTCGCAATGGGGCATGATAGTCAGCCTCATCTTGTTAATTCTATACCAGTCGTGGTGGCTCCAAGAAAAGGCTGTAATTGCTACTGGCAAATGCCGTTTAGAGAAGGAGCCAAATTTACCTTAAGTAACGAAGGGCCGATAGATTCGTTTATTGTAGCTTACAAAATTCAATACAAATTGAAGGAAGTTCCAAAGGATGCAGGCTATTTTCATGCTCAGTATCGCAAAAACGTGACGAGTATTGAAGATCCCAACTATGTGATTGTCGATGGGATAAAGGGCAAGGGGAGTTATGTCGGTACATATTTGGCTTGGAATGCTCTTTCGAGTAATTGGTGGGGGGAAGGTGAAGTTAAATTTTACCTGGACGGAGATACCGAATACCCGACCATGGCTGATACGGGAACGGAAGATTATTTCGGAGGGGCATGGGGTTTTTCAAATGTCGATACGTCAGATAACCAAACTTTTCAGAACAACGAGCAAGCCTTTAGTTACCCTTACGTAGGAATGCCGTTAGCTAAAATTGTCAATGACCATGCGCCCCGGAAGTACAGTCTTTATCGGTGGCACCTACTAGACGCCATCGGCTTTGAATCAGACCTAAAAGTCACTGTTCAAACCCTAGGATGGTACCCAAACTTCCCGAAATATAAACGATACAAACCCTTGAGCGAAGACATCGCATCCGTCGCCTACTGGTATCAACAAGAACCTCATAATCCATTTCCTGCACTGCCAGATTGGAAGAAAAGGTGGGATCGATGAGGGTGCGCTGGAACCGTCGCCATGTTCCGGATATTGTTAGAATATACAGAATTTAAAGTTTTTTAGTAGACTTTCCAGAAAAATCCTGATATATTTGCATTAGATAGTTAAATAGTACTAGGGCAACCTATCTGAAAAGGTAAGGACGCAAAGCTATAGGGGCTAAAACAGGATTTCCCGTTAAGCCAGCCAGTTGCAGATCACGTGAGCCCTCTTGTTTTAAGTGGGTTTTTTGTTTGGGTTATTTTAACTAATAGAGGAATGGGGAGAAGGCATGAAAAAACTAATGTCTATTGTGTTTTCGGTAGCATTGATTCTGGGAATTGCATCTACAGCCTCAGCAGAAGAAAATCGTGATGTTCAGAGAGCATTGGAATTGATTGAGAAAACCAATATGGAAATTGAAAAGAAGATTGCCAAAGGTGTGGAAGAGGCAGACGAGATAAGGGTGGACTATTTGGAGGATGTTCGGAAGATTGAAGAGGGTAAAGAGATCAGAAAAATAAATGAAGAGAAGGAAATCGTGTTATCTGAATTAGCGAAAGTGGAAAATGATGAAAAGAAGAAAGAAAAACTAAATGAGAAGTTAGCAAAATTAGAGATTAAGTTGGTAGAGGAAACGGAGAGACTTAATGCGAAACTCCTGAAAATCAGCCAGGAATTAGATGAACTGACAGCCTTGCTTTTATCGGCGGAAGGCAAGGATGAAAAGAAAATCAGGGAAAAGATCAGCAAACTGGAAGAAAAGATGAACAAAAGAGAAGAGATGCATCAAGCCAGAACCGAGAAATACGTGGAAGACCTTGATAAGGTCATCGGCAAAGTTTATGATGAAACACTTGAGATGTCTAATGAGACAATTAAAAAGGTTGCCGAATATGGGGTTACGGCGGAGTGCAGCTGGCAACTTGTCCGTTTTGGCGATAAGGAAGTCTGGATTGATCCTGTCAGAGTCGTAGGTCTTTAAATTACTGAAAATTAAGATTGTATAAACTACTTAAATAAATTACAATTATAGGTAAAGAGTCTATAGAACTACTATAGGCTCTTTTTGTAATTTTTCGTTAGAGGTGGTTCATGTGCCATTTCATCTTGGCCAAAAAGGAACGAATATTGAAGAATTCCAAGCTGAACATTTTTCGATCAGTTTACTAGGGCGAGGCGGAGGATCAGAAGTAATGGTCCAGACGATCGTTAAGGATACTCTTTTTTACGTATATCCAAGTGAGAACCCGGATGTCATGGAGTTTTTCTACATCCTGGAAGGGGAACTGGAATGTGAACTGGACGGAGAGAAAATAAAACTTGGGGCGCATGATTATTACTCTGCGATGAATATTGAAAAGCCAATCCATTTTAAAACTCTAACAGATGTTAGGTACTTATGGGTGATAACGGAGCCTACTTTTTATCAATTGAGCGAGAGTATTCAGCGTCTGAAAAATATTGTTAATGAGGTTGAACAGAAGGATCCATATACGTATAAACATAGTGAAAGAGTGTCTCAATATGCAATGAAAATTGCCAAAAAACTCAAGCTTTCCAAAGAAACTCTGGAAAATTTGTATATATCCTCGATCCTGCATGATATTGGAAAAATACATACGCCTGTTGAAATTTTAAACAAGCCGGGTAAACTGACAGATGAAGAATTTTCAGCAATTAAGCGCCATCCAATAGATGGTGCCCAAATGGTGAAGGATCTGTATTATGAGGGCATCGCTGCCATTATTGAACAACATCATGAAAGACTGAACGGATCCGGGTATCCATATGGATTGAAAGAAGAAGAAATCACCCTTGAAGCCAGGATCATAGCCGTCAGCGACAGCTTCGATGCGATGACAGAGGATCGAGCCTATCGCAAGGCGTTTACTGCCGAATACGCACTAAATGAACTAAGAAGATTAGTAGACACACATTATGACCGAGAAGTAGTAGCCGCCCTTGAAGAAGTGTTAAAAGAGGAAGGGCATGTGTAGAAGCACAGGGACGTACCTTGTGCTTCTTTTGTTAGCCTCAATTTCTGAGCAGAAAGACGTTTTCCATTTCGGATACCTTCTGTCTGCGACAAGAGAACCGTCCCCATGTTCATGTTCCTTTTACCAAGAGAACCCCATTGTAAATAAACCATGCTGGAATAAACAGTAATCCTCCTAATCCCATGCCAATCTGTACGAAGATGGAGAGGCCGGTCACGTTTCCAAGCACAGTCAAAATAAAACATCCTCCACTTAGCATTCCAAGGATGGATAATGCTCTTTGCTTTTTCCTTCTTAAGGTCATGGCACCAAAGGTAAAGATCCAAAGGCCAACAAAGCCAAAATCCAGCCATCCTTGTGGGCTAAGTTCCACCAGACCTGCCCATGAAAGGACTACTGTTTCGAGAATTTCTCCGCCCCTGTGTACTGCCTGATGGCTTAATTCATGGTCCAATCCGGTTTGTCTGAAATTATTGATGGCTAATAACGAAAATCCAATGATGGCCATGATTTTAGCGAACGGATACCATTCACTGTGCTGTGTAATCTCTTCAATGGTCCTGGAAAGAGTAAGGACCACCATGATGCCTAACACTCCTAAAAATCCTAATATATAATGGACGGCTACCAGCTGATTCATATACGTAACATGGTCAACTACAGCATTTTCTCCTGGAGGGGACAGCAACACAATAATGACCGTTACGATATACAACACGCCAACAAGGATGGCAGAGATCCCGCCTAATTTCGTCGATTTCATAAGACAGCTCCTTTTTTTTGATTTAATGATTGGGTTTTAAAACTAAGGCAAGATAAGTATGAAATGCTTCAAACTGGGATCTTAAGTTCGTTTTAACAGGACCTAAATGAAAACAGCCTATATACAATCCATCGCAAAACGTGATAATCGTCCCGGCAATATCATTGATTGGGACAATAGGGGAGAACTCGTTTTCTTGCACTCCTTTATTCATGATAGATGAGAAGCCTTCGCGGGCCTGTTCAAAGCGATTCTCCAAAAACGGAAGATGCTTATTGGTGATCCGGCCTGTAGTGAAATAATATTCATATATCGCAGGAACTAATAAATCACTCCCATTCTCAATTGCATCTTGAATGCTATTTAAGATATAAAGCAAAGCCTCCCAGTTTGTTCGGCCATTTTCATACACTTCTTCCAAGTCCCAAACATCTTCTAAATCCCGTGTTCTTAACAATTCCAAGAAAATATCCTCAGTATTTTGGAAGTAAGTATACACACCACCTCTGCTAATCCCAGAATGATTGATAATATCCTGAATCGTCGTTGCGTGAAATCCTTTGCTAATAAATACATCCTTCGCAGCATCTAAAATCATTTTTTTTCGCTCATCACGATGTTCTTTCGAAACAATAGGTGTCACTAAATACCTTCTCCTTTATAAGAGTCATTCATGACTCTTATAATAGTAAATATTTCCACGATTGACACCAGTGGAAGATGTGGAAGCATGGGGACGTTTCTTGTGCTTCTTGTGTATGGAGAATACTTATTAAATGAGGATATTTTAAACATAAAAACTCATCCCTTGAACAGGATGACTTTAGAACAAGAGATGGTTCTCGCTTTCCAAACAGAACATAAGAACTGTCCCCATGTTCTAGGGTTATGGCATCTCATTAGTCCCAAAAAGAAATGGTTGAATTTTTACTTTACATCCAGTTCCAAAGACCTATATACTTAATATGTAAATAATTCCAAATCAAATACTATGAAAAAGGTAAACTTCTTGAAAGGGGAGGGCGCAAAGCCGTGAGTCTAAGGCATGCTGAGGTGTGCTATGATCGTCAGGTTTCCATAGAATAGAGATCCTCTTGCTATGGCTTTTTGTCATAGTTTTTTTTATTATCCGGGAGGGGTAAATAGCATGAGCTTTCTTAAGACGTTTGGTAAATATGCAGGAAAAACCGCTGGGATTGTAGTCGGAGGACCAATCCAGGTTATTGGGGAGTTAACTGGATCAGATGTGATCGAGGACATCGGTAAAGGAGTAAGAAAAGCCTCTGAGTTCGCTGGAACTACAGTTGGACAAGCTGCTGATGGGGCTGTTGGGACGGTTGCGGGCATCATCAATGACAATCCTGCGCAGCGTGATCAGGGCTTGAATGAAATCGGAAGTGCTGTTGGAAGGACTGCAAAAGGAGTCTATCAAACTGCTAAACACACGGTTCATAATGGCGGTGAAGTCATTGGCGGTTTTATCGATGGAGATCATGCCCGTGTTAAAAAAGGTGCCATATCCATCGCTAAAACGGTTGCCATAGGAGCATTGGCTGTAGGAGTTGTCGATATTGTCGACGGTGTTGATATTGCTGATGCGGAGGAGACTGGATTCGATATACCAGATGAAGAAGTACCATTCGAGACCAAAACGATTGAACTTCCCGATGGAGAAACCGTTACTGATTCCTTCCCTGTATTTGACTGTGAATACGAAGTGGAAATAGAGGAAGACATGTATCTGAGAAGCGATTATATACATTTTACATATGCTAACTATGAGTTATATGAGGATATTCAAGGAGATCCGGAATTAGCTGAAGAGCTAGGCTTGAACGAAGCTGACATTGAAGCTTTGTCCAATGGAGATAATCCAGAAGGATACACCTGGCATCACAATGAAGAGCCAGGAGTCCTGCAGTTAGTTGACCGGGAAACACATGCAAGCGTGGGACATACCGGAGGCCGTGAACTTTGGGCTGGCGGGAGTGAGTATAGATAAGGTAGAAATAGCAAAATAGAGCCAAAAGGGGCAGTGCGATGGGTTTCTTTAGGAATGTAGTAGAAGTAGGTAAAATCTTCGCAGATTCAGGAAAAGAATTAGGGCAGATTTTAAGTGATGGAAGAAAAGAGTTTACCGAATTGATGACTGATGGCTTTAAAGAAATGGTGATTAAAGGCAACAACGATTATAAAACATCTTATGAAAAAAATAGTGAGGCCGGAGAGATCCTGTATGAGGCTCGAAGGAAGTATGATGTTTTGTTTGATGATGTTCACACTGAAATTCTTTGTGTTGAAACGTTGATTGACGATCATTATATCTATAAAAAGAAATTGTATGAAGAGATTAAAAGTCAATACGGAGCAACGGTGGAGAAATATATAACTGACTATCATTTGCAACGAAAGGCTTTTTATTCCTCTCAAACTGAGGATAGCAATCCTTTCATGCCTGCAGCCGCTGCGGTTATCGGTACATTGGGCTTAGGCCTTGTCGGTGGGGTTATTGGCATGGATTTAATCCAACAAAAAACGCGTGTGAAACAGGCAGATGCCTATTTGCAGGAATCGAAAAAAATAAAGGCGAAGCTGGAATTAGAGTGTGAAAGACTAAGAGTATTGAAAACAAATTTGGCCTTTGTTGAAAAAAGCATCTACGAAGAACGTTCGGTGATTGAGCGCCTGTATCGTCCTCTTAAAGAAAAAATGAAGCATACGGAAGAATTATTAGCTTCAAATTTTACCGATGAATCTGACGTCCAGGATGCAGAGCAAGCGATAGAAATCATAAAGATGCTGGAAAAAACGCTTACGACCCAGTTTCTACAAGACCAGGCTGTCATCACTATTCAGTATCAGGAACTGACTAAACAGTTAGAGCAATTAGTCCGACAATTATAGTGGAAACATCAAATTAAAAGGGGAAAAGTCATAATGAGTGTAAAGAATGTTTTTAGCGCATTGGATATAGCATCAGTTGTAACAGAAACGATTAATTCGGCGACAAGTTACTTGAAGACAAAAGAAGTGGAAGAAACCGAAAGACAACGTCTGATTTCTTGCCTCAATGCAATCACAGCTAAGATTGAGCTGGAAAGAGACAAGTTTGAGAAATTCATGAATAATAGTTTCGCAGAACGTGAACGATTATATAGCTCTGCAGATAAGGTACTTGAAAAGGGACTACAGGAAAATAATATGCAGCTTGTTACACTTGCATCCAATTTAATGATGAATGTCTATAACAAGAATCCGTTAGAAGGACTGGATAACAAAATGCAGGATGTAAAACTGGAGGGTCTTCAGCCTATAAAGACTTATATTGATTAATAGGAAGTGAAAATCATGTCCTCAAAAGAAGAATGGGAACAAGCTGAACAAATCATTAAAGAAAAATTAAAACAAGCAGCAGAAGAACTGGACGCAACAATAAAACAAGAAGAAGCAGAACGAGCAACGATCCTGGCCAAAGAACAACAAATTTACACCATCTTACAAGCAGACAAAGACAAGTTCAATGAAGAAATGCAAAACAAACAACAACACAACCAGCTGCAAATTTTGAACGAACAACTTGAAGAAGCTATTAAAAATAATGATCAAGAAGCAATTCAAAGGATAATGGTGGAGATGAACAGCATTTAAGGAACATGGGGACGGTTCTTGCGTTCCTTTTAGGAACGCGAGAACCGTCCCTGTGTTCGTAGCACGCTGTTCTGTGACACCACGAATATATTTGGAAGGAATGTAAATCCTTATGAAGAAACTAACTATTTTTCATTTACTTACATCTTCAACATTTTTACATGAATGGTTCCATGCAAAAGTTTTAAGAAATATTGGCGGTGGTGATAAAGTTTTTATTGTTTTAGGTGTTCATAATGAAGATAGAGGAAAGAGATTAATTGAAACAAATCTATTAGAGAATGAGGCTTATCAATGCTGTACTTTTGATGGATTTGCAGTTTATAAGAGAAAAGACAAAATGAATATGGGGTTTGGAAGAGCTGACGTGGATGATAGATCTGTTTTAGATAAAGAGTTAGTAAAAAAAGCATTGATTAGCCCATTAGTATTTGGAACTATTATTTCAACTGTCTCATTAATAATTTTTATTCTTACATTTTTTTATGTAACATTAGTGAGTCTTAACTTTCTATTCTTGTCAATCATATCAACCTATTTTTTTATTCTTGGTATTCTTTGTGCGATTGGCTTTTTTGGGGGGACTAATTCTGATTACATGAGGTGGCGAAACCCTGCTTTGTATACAGAACATTGACAAGGATGTAACCGTTAAGGACGAAACACAGGGAGCCAAAACGCGGGACGGTTAATTTGTAAATAAAATAGGAGGAATGACTAATGGCAAAAATCCCTATACAACCAATTATTAAGACTTTAAACACCCATGGACCAAAAGTAAGTAAATTTGTTAAGGAGAATTGGAAAGACATATCAAAAGTGGTTGCTGTGGTGGGACCTTTTATACCAAACAAGAACAGTGATAAAACGAACTCTAAAGAAGAGAAAATGCATTTTAGAAAAACAAGATATATTGAATACAAGGGAGAAATTCTAAAAAACTTAGAGACTAAAAATAGAAGAGAAATCTTTCGTTATAAATTGGAAGTGGACCAATTTATTAACCAAATTAAACAAGAAGGTTACGTAAATAAAAATCCATTGAAAATTAAACGCATTAATAATTGGAAAGAAATTCTTCTTCAACTTGATGATAGATTAGCAACTAAAGATTATGAAGAATACTTATTGATCTATAATAATTTAGAGTATCAAAGCATCTATTTTGAAGGATTTGACGGGCAAATTAAGAAATTTAAAAAATTGTTAATTAATGAGAGCCCGGAAGTGTTATATGAATATATTAAAGAAGTAACCGGAAAAGAAATATCACAGATAAAAAGAGATTTTATGTAACCTTAGACTTTAAAACTAATACATAATAAAGATTGAAATTAGAAGGTATATAAAATGGGCAAGTGTAAGAAATATGGGGACGGTTCTCGCGTTCTAAATGGAATGTAACAACCGTCCCCATGTTTTCAATAAAAGTGGAAGCAGCCAAATTTCGCTGCTTCCACTTTCTTTTTATTCTTGAGACCCGTAACTAATCAAATTAGTAAATATCCTATACCCGCCAGGCACCTGACTCTGAATCTGGCGGTAGAATACCAGGTTCGTATAAAGATACGTTCCTTTGCCATACTTGGCCATCAGGATGCCGCCGTAGAATGGTGCTTCGTTCGGATCGGCCATGCTGACGAATGTTTCGTATTCTGGTCCCCATTGCATTGGGTAGTATAGTCCTCGTTCCTGTACCCAGTTATCCCAGTCGCTGTCTGTGATTTTGTTTGGATAGTTGAAGAGAGGGGACTCTGGCTTCAGGACGTTTACTTTTGCGTTTTCATCGGTTACGCGCCATTTGATGGAGACGTCGCCGATTTTTAATGGGTATGGTGCTGTTGTGTCTTTGTTCCAGTTGTCGCCGGTTGGCTTGTGGTACTGAACGACTAAGTGCCCGCCATCTTCAACGTATTTTAGTAGGCGTGCATTATTTTGGAGTAAATCGACCCTTGATAGGTAGGCGCGAATTCCGACGACGATGGTGTCGTACTGGCTCAGGTCACCTGTAGCGACATCGGCTTCTGTCAGCTTTGTGATATTCAAGCCTGCATTTGTTAGGTAATCCGCTACCATATCAAATCCGCTGTCGATATAACCGACTTTTAGGTTGTCGTTCTTCAATAGTTCGAATGCCACTCCGTGAACCTGTGCTGGATATTGATAATAGAATGTACCGATATGATCGTAGTTGATTTCCTGGATCGTTGAGCTGAATGTTTTGCCGTTTACTGACACTTCTGCATCGATATTAAAATCACCACTTTGGATGCCCGTTGGAGGTGAAAGGGTGAAGGCGACTTCTTTTTCCTCCAGCTGGCTGGCAAAATCAACAGATGCTGCTTTCGGCTCGACATTCCAGCCTGCAGGAACTTTTAAAGAGACGGAAGCCTTGGGTTTCCCATTGGAATAATTTTTAACTTTGGCTTTTACCGGGATTTCTTTTTGCACATTGGCTGTATTCACGATGATATCTTCAGGATTCAACTTGACAGCAGCATCCGGCAGTACCGCAATGGTTCCTTCTAGCTCCTGTTTATGGACGGTTGTCGTTCCATCCATTTTGTACGAAACGGATGCCTGCAATGCAGGTTCATTGTATGCATGATAGAAATCTGCATCCTCAGGAACGCTTACGTTAAAAGTAAGCTGGGCAGTCTCACCTCGTGAGAGGGCGTTTTCTTTTTTAGTGGAGGTGACTTTCCATCCCTTTGGTGCTGATAATGACACTTGGGTATGCTCCAGTACCTGGCTTCCGTTGTTTTTAAGAGTTACCTTAACTGTGGTCTCTTGACCCTTTGTAAGAACCGTTGATTCTGCTTCAGCTTTTACATCAAGGCTTGAAGAAACAAAGCTTGCTTTCTGTAATTGCTGTTCTTTTAAGCTGAGCTTATGAAGCAAATCCAGTTCCAGCTGCATATCAAGCTTTGCGTCCTCTGTTCTCTTTTGAAGATGGCGTAAATCCTTTAATGCTTTTTGTGTTTGTGTAAAAACAGCATCACGATCAGGATACGCAGCGATAATCGAATCTAATTTTTCCTGGAGTTTCGTGTATTGGACTTTTAATGAGTTAGCATTCTTCGGCAGTGTCTGTGCCCATTCTGTAAGGTCATATGGTACTCCTGCAAATAGGTCATCGTTGCTGTTTGTGTCCACTGATGTGTGAACCAGCTGAAGATGTGTCTGGCGCGGAGCTACTGGGATATCACTTCCCATACCTTGGCTTTTGTGCATATAGCGGGATTCCTCGCCAAGCTGAGGATAGCTCAAGCCATAAATCGGGTCGTACATTCCAATTTCGATTGAAATTTTGTCTGGATCATTTGCAGCAGCAGGCAGGTAAAACTTCTTCATTTTCCAGACAGATAGTCCTTCTTTTAACTGTTCAGGAAATACGTTCGGATCTGCTGCATCTTTAAAGGCGCGTTCTGTGAGGATGGCCATGGTGCGGTGATGGCCGTGCTGTGATGGGTCGTTCTTGAATGAAGGCATGACGATATCCGGCTGGTAAGTTCGGATAAAATGGATTAACCGTTCGTAGGTTTCATCTTCGCCCCATTTTGCCAGCGTTTCTTCAGGGCTTTTCGAGAATCCAAAATCATAAATTTCATCGGAGGTCGTTTCACTTAAATGATAGGCCGTTACACCGGTGATTTTAGCGGCTTCGATCATCTCACGGGAGCGGATGATTCCAAGAGCGTTACCGAGCTCATTGCCGATTTCATTCTGGCCACCTTCACCGCGATTGGCAATCAAACTGGCGGTTGTAACACCTAGCCCTCTGGAGAGGTAGGCTAAAAAGTCGCTTCGTTCATCATCCGGATGGGCACCGGTATTCAAAAAGGTAACAGTCGTTTCGAGAGGCTTTACTGCATTCCAAAGGTCAACGTCATGTTCCTGCGTCTCCACAGCTGTTCCGCTTAACGGCACCATCGACACGATCAGCAGGAAAGAAAGCAATCCAATCAAATACTTGCGCATTTTTGTAACCCCTTTCATTTTTGGATTCCGGTAAAAAATATCCCGCACTCCTTCCTCTTTATGTATTTATTCGGTTAGTTAATCTGTCTAACTAACGACAGATATAACCCCTAGTTAAAGATAATCACAGTTAGATAATATTGTAAATTGTTAAGTTGTCAGAAAATTAAAAATGGTCTTTTTATACTATTTTATATGGTAAAATGGAACTAAATGGATATTTAGCTTACTAATTTAATATCTTCACTTGCATAAATACCAGAACGAGCCAATATACCTGATAATAATTAGTTTTTTAATTTTCTGAACTTAATAGTTGAAAACGATTACAAACTATTATATATTTTTAGTTAATTAGTAAATCTTACTAACTTAAAGGCTCTGTAATAGCACGATGTTGTTTTAATAAAACCTGTTGATTGTAGTGGAAGGCG
>NZ_JBALSS010000026.1:41385-48193 GCF_036967045.1 Bacillus sp. JJ1609
GAACGAAAATCAACAGCCTAGTTTAGCAGAGCAAACCAAAACTAAGGCCGTGATGTTATGAATGTAAGTGGAACGACCATGCAATTAAAAACACTCAACAAGAAGCGAGTGCTTCAATGCATTCAGGAAAATTCACCAATCTCAAGGGCTGAAATAGCGGTGAAAATGAATATTAGCAAGCCGACTGTCTCTATATTAGTCGATGAATTGATTCAGGAAAAATGGATTTTTGAAAAAGGGATTGGCGAGTCGACCTCGCAGGGCGGGAGAAGGCCCATCCAGCTATGCTTCAACGAAAAAGCAGCGTACATCATTGGAACGGACATTGGTGGAACGAAGGTAAAGACGGTGATCTGCGATTTGAATGGAAACATCGCAGCAAGCAGCAGTTTTAGCACCTGCCAGTATCTTGAGACAGGTTTGCTGAAGCAGATTGCGAAAGAAATTGAAGGCATGATCAAAAAAGAAGGAATCGATTCCGGAAAAATTTTAGGCATGGGGGCTGGGGTGCCTGGAATCACCGAGACAAAAAGCGGAATGGTCATTGAAGCACCAAGCTTGAACTGGGTCCGCTATCCTTTCCTGACCGAAGCACAGCGTTACATTCCGTTTCCGGTCCATGTAGACAATGATGTCAATGTCGCCGCACTTGGAGAGCAATGGATCGGGAATGCGAGAGACAAGCAAAACGTCCTGTTCATCGCGGTTGGAACGGGAATCGGAAGCGGGATTATCATCAACAATCAATTATATCGCGGCTCATCAAGCGCTGCCGGTGAAATTGGCTATATGGTCACTGACAAAAATGATATGAAAAATGAATTCAGGCCGATTTTTCATCGATATGGGTATCTTGAAAGCGTTGCTGGAGGGAAATCGATCGGAGACAGGCTGACAAAGTGCGTCCAGCAGGAGCCGGATCATCCCATGCATCAGCAGGCTCTCGCATCAGAGCTTCCGGGGGAAATGGCATTCAAATTAGCGAAGACAGGCGATCAGCTTGCACTCAAAGTGATTGAAGAAGCAATCGAACATTTGGCCTATGGAATCGTGAATGCTGCTAGTTTGCTAAATCCAGAGGTTGTTATTTTAGGAGGTGGTGTATTAAAATCATCGGAATTCATCCTGCCGAAGCTGCAGGAAATCGTGAACCAATACCTTCCTAGTTCAGTCCAGCTGAAGACGTCCCAACTGGGTGACAATGCAGGGGTCTTAGGTGCAGTGTCACTTTTCATGAGGGAGCACGAAAGTTTGATTAAATACCATTAATGAGGGGGAAATTTTGTGAAACACAAGAAAAAGGTTTCGATTATTACCGCATTGACTTTATCTGCATCGCTCATGCTCGCAGCGTGCAGCTCTGAAGAAGGTTCAAGCAAACCAGCGTCCGGAGACAATGGATCCAAAGAGAAGCTAGAAGAAAAAGTGGTCATTTATTCTCCGCATGGAAAAGATATTTTATCAGAATTCGAGAAGCAGTTTGAAGAAAAATATGATGTCGATGTTGAGTGGCTGGATATGGGCTCCCAGGAAGTCCTTGACCGCGTCCGTTCCGAAAAGAACAATCCGCAGGCAGACGTATGGTGGGGAGCTCCTTCCGTTATGTTTGACC
The DNA here is from genome assembly GCF_036967045.1 of Bacillus sp. JJ1609. Classification (NCBI taxonomy): domain Bacteria; kingdom Bacillati; phylum Bacillota; class Bacilli; order Caryophanales; family Bacillaceae; genus Bacillus; species Bacillus sp. JJ1609. The sequence goes on from NZ_JBALSS010000026.1 coordinate 42,998, forward strand.
AGGCTAAGGATGAAGGACTGTTGAAGCCTTATGAGCCTTCGTATTCCGGTGCACTGGGTGATGGCTTCCATGAAAAAGACTGGAACTGGTCAGGAACAAGCCAGACACCTGAAGTCATCATGTACAACAGCAAAGAGATTACTAAGGAAGAAGCACCGAAGGACTGGGATGAACTGCTTGATCCGAAGTGGAAGGACGAAATCATCATCCGTTATCCACTCGCTTCCGGAACGATGAGAACGATTTTCTCGGCGATGATTTACCGTGATTTTAAAGATTCTCAAGATCCAGCTAAGGGCTACGAGTGGCTGGAAAAATTAGATGCGAATACAAAGGAATACTCCGCAAACCCTGAAATGATGTACAACAAGGTCGCCAAGGGCGAAGGCTCTGTATCTGTCTGGGCAATGCCGGATGTCGTTATGCTGAAGGAAAACAAGAATTATCCATTTGAATTCATTGTTCCTGAAAGCGGAACGCCTGTATTGACAGAAGGGATCGCTTTAGTCAAGGATGGCAAGCATCCTAAGGCAGCGGAAGCATTCTATGAGTTTGTTAACACTCCTGAAGCAGCAAAGCTTTTAGCGGAAAAATACTACCGAATCCCAACTCGTGATGATGTGAAGGATTTGCCTAAGTGGATCACGGAAACAGAAATCAAGGCGATGGATATCGACTGGAAGGTGTTCCAGGATAACAGCGATGCGTGGATGAAGTATTGGGATGAAAACATTAAGAGCGGAGATAAAGAAATCAAAGAATAGGAAGTGTGCGGTATGGCGTCGATTAATATAGAAAATGTCCAAAAAGCCTTCGGTAAAGTCATTGCAGTGGATCATCTGAACCTGGAAATCAAGGATGGCGAATTCTTCACCTTCCTCGGGCCAAGTGGATGCGGCAAGACAACAACCCTCCGGATGATCGCTGGATTCTATTATCCTACCAAGGGTGTGGTGCGATTTGGCGATAAAGATATGACGCGTGTACCTCCTGAAAAAAGAAATACGGGCATGGTTTTCCAAAACTATGCCCTTTTTCCTCATATGACGGTATTCGAAAATGTAGCTTTTGGATTGAGGGTGCGAAAAATCGCCTCTGGTGAGTTGAAAGCACGGGTCCAGGATGTGCTTCGTAAAGTAAGGCTCGATCAATACGCGGAACGTCAGGTGAGTCAGTTAAGTGGAGGTCAGCAGCAGCGCGTGGCACTGGCAAGGGCATTGGTGATCGAACCGGAAATCCTTTTGCTCGATGAGCCGTTGAGCAACCTGGATGCGAAGCTTCGGGATGAAATGCGGGCCGAAATTCTCAGGCTGCAAAAGGACTACAAGATTACCACCATTTATGTTACCCATGACCAGGCCGAAGCCTTGTCGATGAGTGATAGGATTGCAGTTTTCAATTTTGGCGTATGCCATCAGGTAGGAACGCCTTCCGAGATTTATAATGAACCAGCAAATGACTTTGTTGCTAGTTTTATAGGCGAGATTAATCTTCTTCCTGTAAAAGTAGATCAGGTGGACGAGAATCGTGTGAGCGTCTCAGCTGGTGAGGATCAATTTGTTGTACATAATACGCCGTTTAATTTTAACAGGGAGCATAGAGAGAGTGAGTTGGCGCTTTCGATTCGTCCGGAGTCGATCAGGATTCTGGGTGAGAAGGCAGACCGGCCGAATGTGTTTGCAGGAAAGGTGGAGGACGTCCAGTTTTTCGGGACAATCATCAATGTGAGAGTATGTGTGAACGGGTTGCTGCTTGAGGTGAACGTGCTGAATCATGTTTCTGCCAACCTGAAGCCTGGAGCCGATGTGTGGGTCGAGCTGCCTGCCGACCAAATCAGGCTGATCCCGGTGCTGAGCGGTGAAGCGCCATGATGAAGAATCGTGATAACCGGCTGACATTATATCTGCTGATTCCTGTATTGCTCGTGTTGATTGCCTATGTTCTGTATCCTTCGCTGCGGACGATTCTCGAGAGCTTGCGGCTGGATGGAGGAATTGGTCTAGGAAACTATCAGGACTTTTTCACTCAGGAATCGAAGACGAACCTAGAAGCATTGTGGAACTCAGTTTATATTTCCGTGTTAAGCGTGCTGGCCAGTGCGGCGATTGGGATTCCGCTTGCGTTTATTTTTAATCGCTATGATTTCCCAGGGAGGAGCTTTTTCTCGACGGCTGCCATCATGCCGATCGTTCTTCCTTCGTTGGTTGGGGTAATGGCCTTTATGTTCCTTTATGGCGAAACAGGCCTTGTCCCGAACGCGATCAAGGATTTATTCGGGCTTAAGGATGTTCCTTTTAAAATCGGCGGGATTTCAGGAATCCTGATTGTCCACGCCTATACGATGTATGTTTATTTTTACATGACGGTATCTTCGGCGATTAATAAAATTGATCCTTCGCTTGAGGAGTCTGCCTATAACCTGGGAGCAAGCCGCTATCAGGTGTTCTGGAAGGTGACGTTTCCTTTATTGACGCCTGCGATTGTGGCGGCTTCGTTATTGGTGTTCATGATTTCGATGGCTTCGTTCAGTGCGCCGTTCTTACTGGCGGGTGGATTTCGCGTCCTGAGTCTGCAAATCTATTTTTCCAAGATTAATGGTGACATGGAGGTTGCCGCGACTCAATCCGTTATCCTATCGATCGTTTCCATTGTATTCTTGCTCTTCATGCGCTGGTATCAGAATCGGAAGGATTACCGGATGGCCACGAAAGGGATTGGCGCGCATCGCAGTGAAGTGAACAATCCGGTGTTGAAATGGACGATGGTGCTGATTGGTATTGTTGGCGTGATTATTTTATTGCTGCCGCACTTTACGATCCTGCTGCTTTCTTTAGTTCCAGATGGGACGTGGACATGGCAGACGTATCCTTCGGTTTTCAATTTCGAGAATTATCGATTGCTACTTCAGGACCCAGATATCTTCAAACCTTTGAAGAACAGTTTGATTCTGTCGTTCATCGCGACGGCGGGGAACCTGGTGTTTGGTGTGCTGGCTTCTTACGTGCTTGTTAAAAGGAAGTTCATCGGTAAAAGCTTCGTCGACATTCTCGTGATGATTCCATGGGCATTGCCTGCGACTGTTATCGGAATGAACTTGATTTTTGCTTTTAACGAGCCGAACATTTTCTCCTTTGGAAATATCCTTGTCGGGACGTTCTGGATTCTTCCTTTGGCTTATTTTATCCGGCATATTCCATTGGTGGTTCGTTCAACTAACGCGGTTTTGGAGCAACTGGATGATTCTATTGAAGAAGCTTCTAGGAGCCTTGGAGCGAAGTGGTTCTATACATTCAGGAAGGTTATTTTACCGATTATCATGCCAGGTGTACTGTCAGGAACCTTGCTTGCATTCGTGGAATCAGTTGGGGAATTCCCTACGTCCGTGTTGTTGTATACACTCTCAAACCGACCAATCTCGATTGAAATCATGAACCAGCTGCGGATGTTCAATATGGGGCAGGCGGCGGCTTATGGGATGATTCAGATTACCTTGATTGCGGTTGTGCTGCTGATTTCGAATAAGTTTTTCGGGGTGAAGGCGGAGAATTCGTTGTCGTAGGGAAGAAAAGTGAAGGCAGAGTACTCATTTTTTAAAAAGTGCTATCGATGAGTAGATATTCATATGGAAGAGAAGCGGCATCATCATTGCCAGAAATCGGAGATGAAACTATGAACAAGCTAGAAGAGTTTATCAAGAATGAAGGGGCGGCATTTCCAGGAAAGACTTACGTTGAAGAGTTGTTGAAGCCTGTATTCAATGACCAGCGGGACTACTTGTTCCATGTCATGTTTGATATCCATCGGGCGCATGTCATTATGCTGGCTGAGCAGGAGATCATCGAAAAAGATGAAGCAAAAGTGATGCTAGACGGGATTAACAAGGTAGCTGGAACAGATATTGGCGTTTTAAGCTATGAGCCGCAATTTGAGGATTTATTTTTCATGATGGAAGCCAAAATTGGCGAGGAAATCGGTGCCGAACTCGCAGGTAAAATCCATATCGGCCGCAGCCGCAATGATATGGGTGTAGCCATGTATCGATTGGTGCTTAGAGAGCATCTTGTTAATCTGCTGGGAAGTGCCTATCAGTTGAGTGAGGTGCTGCTGGATCAGTCGGAGCAGCACAAAGATACGATTATTACAGGCTACACGCATACACAGCCTGCCCAGCCGACGACATTGGGGCATTATCTACTGGCTATTTATGATGTGCTAGGCCGGGACATTGAGCGGTTGTGGTCAGCGTATCGGACGGTCAACCAGTCCTCACTGGGTGCCGCTGCATTGACGACGACCGGTTTTAGGATTAGTCGGAACCGTACATGCGAGTTGCTCGGGTTTGATAAGATCGTTGAGAATTCCTATGATTCCATCGGCGGGGCAGATTACCTGCTGGAGACAGCTTCTGCTCTAATGACGAGCATGGTCAATACAGGCAGATGGATCCAGGACTTTTTGTTGCATGTCACACGCGAATTCGGCTCGTTTTATGTGGCAGATCCATATGTGCAATGCAGCAGCATCATGCCTCAGAAGCGGAACCCTGTATCGATCGAGCATTCCCGTTCGATTGCGAGCAGTGCCTACGGCGATGCGCTAGCTGCTTTTAATATGGTACACAATACGCCATTTGGCGATATCGTCGACACCGAAGATGACCTGCAGCCACATTTATACCGTGCATTCAATAACGCCAACCGGGTATGGAAGCTGATGTATGCTGTCATTGCCACAATGAAGGTGAATGGGGAGCATACTAAGGAAATGGCAAAGAAATCTAGTATTACTATTACTGAGCTCGCCGATACTTTGGCGCGTGAATACGGGGTTCCATTCAGAAAGGCACATTCGATCGCAAGCTTTATTTCCAAGCAGACGGTGAAGGAAGGCAAGGAATTGTATGAGTGGGATGTTGCTGCGATTAATGCAGTCATTCAAGGGTTTGTAGATGTTACTTTGTCCGAAGCCGAGTGGCAGAAAATCATCTCGCCAGAGTACTTTATTGAGATTCGCAGCCTTCAGGGAGGGCCGAGCCCTAAAGAAGTTGGGCGGATGATTGGGGTTAGGAAAGAAAGTTTGAGGCAGGATCTTGAGGAGTATTCGAAAGTAGTTCATGCGTTAGACGAAAAACGAGAACAGTTAGTTAGTTTCACACTTTAAAGCGGTGGGGGTCAGACCCCCACCGCTTTAAAGTGT
>NZ_JBALSS010000027.1:0-60970 GCF_036967045.1 Bacillus sp. JJ1609
AGGAGTCTACGCGCCTTCCACTCCAATCAACAGGGTTTCAATACCTGTTCTGTGAACAGAATCTTTGTCGACAAAATACCCCTTTCATCGAAAGGGGCTTTTGGTTGTTCAAATTGTTTTTTTCATCGTCTTATGCGGAATGCCTGCGTCCAGGAATTCTCCCGAAACCGTTTCATAGCCAAGTCTGCTGTAGAATGGTATAGCATGTGTCTGGGCATTCAATTTTAAAGTAGTAATGCCCTGTGACTTGGCATACTCTTCAATTTTATTCATGACAGCGACTCCGGCACCAGTTTTGCGGTGCTCCTTCAGAACGCAAATGCGTTCAACTTTGCCGATTCCGTCTAACACTCTGAATCTCCCCGCGCCTGCTGCTTTTTCTTCATTATATAAAACAAAGTGTATAGCTTCGGATTCATGCTGGTCGATTTCTTCTTCTTCAGGTACCTTTTGTTCGGCGACAAATACGGTACGGCGAACATCAAAGGCATCTGCTAATTCTTGTTCTGTTTCTACGATTCTAACTTCCACTATGATTATTCCTTTCCAAGACGAAATGTTTCATATACTGTCCATGAGCCGTTATCAAGCTGGTACAGCAAATGGATACGGTCTGCTGTATCTTTGAAATTTACATCTGTCATTCTTAATGAACCATAAACATCAGAATGCTCATCATCTGACATCTTTTGTCCAATCGTAATGTGTGGAACAAAATTATATTCCAGATTCCCTTCGAAAGCTGTTTTAAGTTCAATATGGAGTTTTTCTAATTCTTCAGGTGATTCAACTTTTAAATAAATTACGTTATTTACCGGCTTAAAAGAACCAATTTTATTGATATTGATATCAACAGGGCCAAAGTTTCTTGCAATCGTATAGATTTTATCTGCAATTTCCTTGATTTCTTCCTCTGTTGCCTCGAAAGCAGCCTTCAGGGTCAAATGCGGCGGAATTAAAGCGTAGTGCGGGTCATAGCGCCTTCTTAATGAATTTGCATAATCCTGGATTTTTTTCGATGGAAAAATGACAATACCAAATTTCATGTCAATACCCCCGTTTCAAATGTGTGGTGTTATATAAATTAATGAATTAAACGATTAATGATTTGCCATTCATTATAACAAATTTTCTAAATATATAATATATAGACGCATTTATTATATTATGTCCTATTGAAATCATGAAAACATCATTTTGATTGCACGTTTTAAATCAGGCTGCCAGTATGTCCATGTGTGATCGCCTGCAAATTCATCGTAGAAATAGGAGTAGCCTTTTTCTTTGAATATTTTAGATAGCTTTCTGTTTGGGGTTAGGAAATCTTTTTCGCTGGATGAAGTAGTTTTAACTATTGTTTCTTTTTCCCCGACAGTATGATAGACATTCAGCAGTGAAGGCTGATTGCAGTTCCTTGCAGCCGACAATACCTGCTCATTCACATATGGAGACTGCAGCAGCACTTTGCCGAACGTATGCGGATACTGCAAGGCGGCGAGCAGGGAAACAGTTGCCGCAAGGGAATCGCCAATCAATGCACGCCCCATCCCCATTTGGTATGTAGGAAATTCCTGATCCAGGTAAGGGACCAGTTCATGCGCAAGAAAGCGTATATAGGCCTGATGCTGTTCACCATCAGGATGATATTTTCTTCTGCGGTCCTCAACAGATTGATAGGGGATGCCCACGATGATGACGTTTTCAATTTCTTTTTTGCCTAAAAGTTCATCAGCAATACGCCCAATTCTGCCAAGCTGGAAATAATCGCGTCCATCCTGAACAATAAGTAATGAGTACTTATATAAAGGAGAATAGTTAGCTGGCAAATACACCAACATTGTAATTTCTTCTCCTAATTCCTTGCTTTTCAGTGTGATTTCTTGAATTTTACCCATTGGAAAATCCATTTCAAAACCTCCAAATCCATCAGTCTGCTAAGAATTCTTCGTACCGTAACCAAAATTTTATCATATCTATTGCAAAAAAGCTTTTTTGACAAGCCATTCATGAGAAGTGAAGGAATTAAAATATTTCGTTAACCAAAATATTTACAATTTTATGAAAACTTATGTTACTATTGTTTTGAACAATTCTATGAAACAAAGGGGGATATTTAATGAAAAGAAAAAGTTTTCTTCTCGTAACCATCTTGATGCTGGCACTTTCCATGGTTCTGGCTGCATGCGGAGGAAAGGAAAAGACTGGTGGCAATGGCGAGGATGGCAAGTCTGGAGAGAAGCCAAAATTCATTAGCATTCTCACAGGAGGAACAGGCGGTACATATTTCCCGCTGGGTGGTTCTTTTGCAAACATTATCAAAGATGAAACTGGTATCGAAACAAATGCAGAAGTAACGGGTGCATCTGCTGAGAACATGCAATCATTAAAAGATGGTAATGGTGAAATTGCCTTCACTCAGACAGACATTGCGTCGTATGCCACAGAAGGTAAGTTGATGTTCAAAGATGGGAAAATTGATAACGTAAAAGCAATCGGAACTTTATATCCAGAAACTATTCAAATCGTAACGACTGAAAAATCAGGAATTAAATCTGTAGAAGACCTTAAAGGGAAAAATGTATCAGTAGGTGCACCTGGATCAGGTACTGCAGCGAATGCTGAACAGATTCTTGAAGTATACGGATTAACATTCGACGACATTAAGAAAAAGGATCTTTCTTTTGATGAATCAGTAGCTGGAATCCAGGATGGAAGCATCGACGCAGCGTTTGTAACTGCTGGGACGCCAACTGGAGCTGTTGAGCAATTATCTGCAACTGAAAAGGTTGTTATTGTTCCAGTTGAGGCAGATAAAGCAGAAGAACTTATTAAGAAATATCCTTATTATACAAAGGATGAAGTGCCAAGCGGTGTTTACAAGCTAGGAAGTGCAGTACCAACGGTTGCGGTCCAGGCGATGCTTGTTGTCAATGACAGCCTATCTGATGAAGTAGTTTATGATATCACAAAGGCATTATTTGAAAATCTTGATAAAGTAACACATGCTAAAGGCAAATTGATCAAGCCTGAAAAGGCGCTCAACGGGGTTGGAATTGATGTCCATCCTGGTGCGCAAAAATATTATGATGAAAAAGGTATCAAGGCTGAATAAATTATTAAATTTTAAATGGTCTTCATAAGGAGCTTGACCGGACGCAGACACCTTTTATAAGGTTCCTGTGCCCGGTCAAATTCTCTTTAACTGTGAAAATAGTGACATATTTTATATTCTTATAATCATTTTAATATTAAGCTAGGGCAGTTTGCTGTTCAGAAATTTTGAATTGAACAGGCGTGAGTTTATTGAAAAAGAAATGGTTCATATTGTTTATTCTTTTACTGGCAATCAGCGCCAGCGTATTGTTTATTCCTATAAGAAAAGCACTTGTTTTTCAATATGAAAATACAAATAAAATCCTCGCGTTCATCCCTATTTCAGATAATCAGTATTTTAAGATTAAATTCACACATTCAATCCATTTATCTGATGTATTTGAAAGCTATGTTATAACTCATGATGACCAGATTAAACAGTATGAATTGGAGTATGAAGATACAGCGATTGGAATGCCCTCAGATTCATCAGAGGGTGAAAAGTTCATCATGAAAGACGGCAAATACTACATAACAAATATGAACCGAATCTTTCAAAGGTTTGATTTAAGAATCGGACAAGTAAGGGCTAACCATACTGTAATCTTTGATGGAGAAGAGTATCCATTAGCCAATTATATCGAGCCTGGTACTCGTGTAAGGATTGAAGTAAAAAAAATAAACTTACTGCAGGAAAAGGAAGGAGTGAACATCCTTGAGCACAAAAATTGAAACTTTATCTGAACAGGAACAGCAGGAGCTGATAGAAAAATACGATCCTGAGGCTGGTTCAAGGAAGCTAAAAGGCATAATGGGGATCATCGTGTTTGTTTTATTGCTTTCTTTCTCGTTGTTCCAGTTATACACAACACTTTTTGGGGTCTTAACCGCCCAGCTGCAAAGATCGATCCATTTAGGCTTTGCACTTGCTTTGATTTTCCTTTTGTTCCCGGCAAGAAGGAAAGACCGGATTCACAATAAAGTTGCCTGGTATGATATCTTATTAGCTATCATTGCTGTTGCGGTTGGTGCATACTGGCCAGTCATGATTGATGAGCTTGTAAACAGGGTAGGGCGACTTACAGAACTTGATTTTTATATCGGGCTTGCTGCTATATTGCTTGTGCTGGAAGCTACTCGAAGAACAGTAGGACTGCCAATCATGATTATCGCCATGGCATTTATGGGCTATGCATTGTACGGTCCTTATATGCCTGGATTCCTCGCGCATAGAGGACTTGATTTAGATAGGCTTGTTCAATCAATGTTTTACACTACTGAAGGTATTCTGGGAACCCCACTAGGTGTTTCTGCTACATTTATTTTCTTATTCTTGTTATTTGGTTCTTTTCTTGAAAAAACAGGAGTAGGGCAATATTTTAATGACCTTGCAATCTTTATTGCTGGAAAAAGAATTGGCGGACCTGCCAAGGTTGCAATTTTCTCAAGTGCTTTGCAAGGGACAATAAGCGGAAGTTCGGTAGCGAATGTTGTTCAATCAGGGGCTTTTACAATTCCGATGATGAAAAAGCTTGGGTATGGAAAAGAATTCTCTGGAGCAGTTGAAGCATCAGCATCAACAGGCGGCCAGTTAATGCCTCCAGTCATGGGCGCAGCAGCCTTCTTAATGGTTGAATTCATCGGAGGCGGAATCAGTTACTGGGATATCGCAAAAGCTGCAGCTATCCCAGCGGTGCTGTATTTTACAGGAATATGGATCATGACTCATTTTGAAGCAAAAAGGGTAGGTCTTCGCGGCTTAAAGGATGAAGAAATTCCCGGGCGAAAAGAAATACTTTCGAAAATCTATTTGCTAGTACCGATATTAGTTATCATGATTCTAATGTTAACCGGTATGAGTGTTATGAGATCGGCACTATGGAGCATCCTGATCACTGTAGTGGTAAGTGCAATCAAAAAAGAAACACGAATAGGTATAAGAGGAATTATCGAAGCACTGGTAGATGGCGCCCGAACTGCACTTGGTGTTGCAGCGGCAACTGCAGCAGCTGGTATAATCGTTGGTGTAGTAACAAAGACAGGCCTGGGCCTAAAGCTTGCAAACGGTATTTTGGATCTTGCTGGCGGCCTTTTAATTCCAACCCTGATTTTCACTATGATAGCATCACTAATACTTGGAATGGGTTCACCTACAACAGCAAACTATGTCATCACTTCGACAATTGCTGCTCCGGCCATCATCCTGCTGGGTGTACCGGATTTATCTGCACACTTGTTTGTTTTCTATTTCGGGATTATCGCTGATATTACCCCTCCGGTCGCGCTTGCTGCATTCGCCGCAGCTGGTGTGTCAGGTGGGGAACCGTTAAAGACTGGTGTAATCTCATCCAAATTGGCAATAGCAGCCTTTATCATTCCATACATTTTTGTTCTTTCACCAGAAATGCTGATGATTGATACCACATGGTATTACTTGATTTGGGTTGTGTTTACCGCCTTGGCGGGAATGATGTTAATCGGAGCTGGAGTTATAGGATATTGGATTCGGAGTTTGTTCTGGTATGAAAGAGTTATTGCACTCATTGGCGGCTTGCTGCTGATCTATCCTGAGAAAATTTCGGATATCATCGGCCTTGGTTCTTTTGTGCTTATCATCGCATTACAATATTTGATAAAACGAGAAGACAAGGTTCATCCAAAGACCGCAAGTTATTGATATTGTGAAGAACACTCACCAAAAGCATAGCAAGTTAAAAATCGTAAGGAGTCCTCGCATTGGGGGCTTCTTTTTTAGCTTGTTTTTCTGAACCTTTGTTTTTCCGGCATTACAGAAAGAACATTTTCAAACTTGAAAAGGCGGTTATCATTGCGAAGGAAACAAAACGCTTTGAAATAGCTTCCATGCAGTTCTTTCACAATGATTTTACGATGCGTAATTTCGTTGTTCGCCGCCAGGTATATCATTTCAACTGGCTGATTGTCACTAAGTGACTTTGTAAGCAGACGATTCATGTTTTCACCCCTTAGTATTTATATTTACATTATACCCGAACATTCGTTCTTTATTCAATAAAATAGGAACTAATGTTCGTTTTATTTTCAGGGAAAAATGGTATAATTTTTATAAAATGGAGGTATGGATTATGGAAACTGAATTGCTGAGAATATTTGATGAGCAAGGTAAGGAAATAGGCACTGCACCAAGGTCTATAGTACATATAGAAGGACATTGGCATGAGACCTTTCACTGCTGGTTTACTGAGAGGATAGCTGGAGAGGACATTATTTATTTCCAAATCCGTAGTTCTGTTAAAAAGGATTATCCAAATCTATTGGATATCACTGCTGCTGGCCATCTTTTAGCAAATGAAGATGCTTTTGATGGTTTAAGAGAGGTTAAGGAAGAGCTGGGAATAGACATTGAAATGGAAGAATTATTTTCCGTGGGTACAATCAAGGCTTCACTCGTTAGTTCAAATTTTATCGATAAAGAAATGTGCCATGTGTATGTGTATAACAAACATGTCCCTTACGAGAAATACAGCCTGCAAAAAGAGGAAGTCTCAGGAATAATAAGGACCAGTCTGGATCTTTTTGAAAAGCTCTGGTTTGGAGAAGTGATGGAATTGGAGGCAGAGGGTTTTACACTAAACCGCGATGGACAAAAGCAGCCTCTGGTATTGAAGGTAGTAAAAGATCAATTTGTCCCGCATGAGGATGAATATATTAATAGTGTAATCAAAGCAATAAGGGAGATTTAGAGGGGGATGCTGAATGAAAATGATGTTTCACTACAATTGGGCAGTCCGGGATGATTGGTATAAGTGGTGTGAAGGAGTTAATGAGGAAGAGCTGCACGCTTCCCGGACAGGAGGAGTGGGAGGTATATTACAGACCCTTTTTCATATTATTGACGTGGAATGGAGCTGGATTCGCTTGCTTCAGGGAAAAGATGATTTCCAGGAGAACTTTGAGCTTTATAATACCTTGGATAAGGTGAAGGGATTGGATGCCAAATTTAAAGCCGAGGTAAAAGAGTTCGTTCTTGCCTGGAATGATGAGATGGAAAACCGAATCTTACAGCTTCCACAGTCAGATGGCAGCAGCGTTACCTTCACCTGGGGTGAGATTATGAGACATACTCTTGCACATGAAATACACCACATCGGGCAAATTTCAGTATGGGCAAGGGAGATTGGGAAGCAGCCAGTGACAGCGAACTTCATCGGGCGCGGCCTTTTTAAGAATGAAAAAGTTTAGTTCGGTTTTTTATCGACTAAAATCAGCTGGAACCGTCATCGAGCTTTATGAGAAACGATAATCGTACTATATGTCTGATTTGGAAAATTATATTGACATTAGAATCATAACATTATATATTAATAAATGTCCTCGCTAATAAGGACAAACAGAATAACGATTCCTTAGCTCAGCTGGGAGAGCGCTACCTTGACAGGGTAGAGGTCGCTGGTTCGAACCCAGTAGGAATCATACTTTTATGAGAAGCGTGAATTCCTCGAAATGGGATTCACGCTTTTTTTTACATAGGAATTTTCATCTATTCTGAAATGTGGGAAGCAGATAATTGGCTATTCAATCCCTTCAAATTTTGGGTTGATTTTTAAAATACTATCTTGGTTGAGGAATTCTTGTGGAATTCTAAATAAGCTATTTTTATTTTCCTAGACGAATCAAAAAACTTTATATATAGTAGAATTGACAATTGGAGAATTGGAAATGTAGGGGAGCCGGTGGTGCCGGCTGAGAAAGTGTCCAAAGATGCTGACCCTTTTAACCTGATCTGGTTAGTACCAGCGTAGGGAACATCTTCTGATAGACGTTTTTTCGTTTATTATGGATTTTTTCATGCGCTTGGGATTCCCCGAGCGCATTTTTCTGTTTCATTAAAGCCTTCTTTTCCAACTTCATTGTCAAGTAAAAACGGGAAGAGGGAGAATCGTGAAGAAGCTATTAATTTTGTTTTCTGGGTTTTTATTAATCTGGAGTCTTGCCGGCTGTTCATCGAGTGAACCGACAGCCAAGGAAAAGGGCTCACTGAAAAAGGTATCCATTGTGCTTGACTGGACTCCAAATACGAATCATACAGGAATCTACGTAGCAAAGGAAAAAGGATACTTCAAAAAGCATGGATTGGATGTAGATATTCTTTTACCTGGTGAAGCGGGAGCTGACCAGCTGGTTGCATCAGGGAAGGCTGAGTTTGGTGTAAGTTATCAGGAGGGGATTACCCAGGCAAGGATACAGGGAATTCCTCTAGTATCGCTGGCAGCTGTTATTCAGCATAACACTTCAGGCTTTGCTTCTCCGAAAGCCAAAAACATAGTTTCACCAAAGGACTTTGCTGGCAAAACGTATGGAGGCTGGGGTTCACCCATTGAAAAAGAAGTGATCAACTCGATAATGAAACAGGAAAATGCTGATATAGAAAAAGTGAAAATTGTTAATATGGGCGATTCAGACTTTTTCACAGCGGTAAAAAGGGATATTGATTTTGCCTGGATTTATTATGGGTGGACAGGTGTAGAAGCAGAGCTAAGAAATGAACCAATCAATATGGTGTATTTAACAGATTACTCGAAGAAGCTTGATTATTATACACCGGTCATCAGCACAAATGAAAAGATGATTGAGAATGACCCGAAAACCATTAAGGCATTCATGGCAGCGCTCACTGAAGGATATCAATTCGCGATTGATCATCCATCTGAAAGTGCTGATATCCTGATCAAGGCCGTACCTGATCTGGACGAAGATCTGGTTAAGAAAAGCCAGGAATGGCTATCTCCAAAGTATCAAGATGATGCTGATCACTGGGGTGAACAAAAGCTGGAGGTTTGGAAGAATTACAGTGAATGGATGTTTGAAAATGGTCTTCTGGAAAAGGAATTGGATGCTGAAAAAGCCTATACAAATGAGTTTTTACCAGAATAGGGAGGAAATGAACAATGGCGAATGCACTTGTAAGTGTACAAATTATCCCAAAGGCTTCTTCAACAGAGGAAGTTATTCGTTTAGTAGATGAGGCAATTAGTATTATTGATCAACCTGGAGTGATATATGAAGTCCATCCTCTGGAAACGACAATGGAAGGTGAGCTTGAAACACTGTTGTCGGTGATTGCGGAGATGAATAAAAAAATGGTGGGATTAGGCTCACCTAATGTGATCTCACAGGTGAAAATCCTGTATCAGCCAACTGGAATTACAATGAATACACTGACGGAGAAGTACCGCTAATGAAATCAATCTGGAATAAGGGTTGGAGACCATTTTTGGTTCTCCTCCTTTTCTTCTTGTTTTGGGAAGGGATTACCCGATTTAACAGCATCCCTGAATGGCTATTACCCGCCCCCTCGGTCATAGTTGAAGAAGCCATGGCGAGTTATTCATTATTTTTACCCGATATCGCGGCAACATTGCAATTGTCAATCGCCGGGCTTTTGCTCGGGTCAGTGATTGGTTTCCTGATTGCGGTAATGCTGCACTTAGTTCCTTCGTTGCGGAACGCAATTTACCCCTTATTAATATTATCGCAGAATGTACCAATAATCGTATTGGCTCCATTATTAGTGATTTGGTTTGGATTTGGTTTTATGCCGAAATTGATTATCATTATTTTAGTTTGTTTTTTCCCAGTTACGGTTGCTTCGTTAGATGGGTTTAAGAATGTCCCTGCAGATCTTAAGCATTATATGAGAATGTCAGGTGCTTCTGCATTTCAAACCTTCACGAAGGTAGAGCTTCCAAATGCACTTCCGCCACTTTTTTCAGGTTTGAAAATCGCGGCTACTTACAGTGTAATGGGAGCCGTTATTTCTGAATGGCTCGGAGCGGAAAAAGGAATTGGTGTATTCATGACCTTATCGTCATCTGCGTTTCGAACAGATCGTGTGTTTATTGCGATTTTCATCATCATATTTTTTAGCATGCTGTTCTACAGTATCATCATGTTAATTGAAAAGATGATGATTAAATGGCTGCCTGAAGGAGAAAAGTGATGAAAGCAAAAATTAAGCTCGTAAACATTTCGAAAGCCTTTAAAGAAACAGGCCTAGTACTCGATCAGCTTTCCTTGCATGTGAATGAAGGGGAATTTGTTTCAATCATAGGTCCGTCTGGAAGCGGGAAAAGCACTATTTTTCAATGTATTGGCGGTCTGGTTGAGCCTGAAAAAGGAGAACTTTTTCTTGATGATCGAAAAATAAATGGAAAAACAGGGAACATTGCGTATATGCCCCAGCAGCCGGCACTTTTGCCCTGGAGGTCTATATTGGCAAATGTACTGCTTGGACAGGAGCTATTCCACAAGACGGATGAAGAGGAAGCGAAAAAATGGTTAGCGAAAGTAGGCTTATCAAAATACGCAAATGCTTATCCGCATCAGCTTTCGGGTGGGATGAAGCAGCGAGTGGCTTTTTTAAGAGCGCTTATAAGCCCAAAATCTGTATTGCTGCTTGATGAACCATTTTCTGCATTGGATGAGTTCACTCGATTTGATATGCAAAAGTGGCTGTTATCATTATGGGAAGAGGAACGGAAATCGATTCTTTTCATTACCCATAATATTGAAGAAGCAATTTTTTTATCTGACCGAATCTATCTTTTATCCCCACGTCCTGCCAGAATCATCAGGGAGATTATAGTACCATTCCAGCGCTCCAGAAGGGAACAGCTGCTCATGAAGGATGAATTTCTCGAGCTGAAAAGGGAGATATATGATCTATTAAAAGCAGGGGGATTACATGAAAATATTTGATTCCCATATTCATTTTGATAATTATAAAGAAAGTGATAAAGATTTAATCATAAAAAGTTTTGAAACAAATAAAGTCGAGGGTCTGATCACTGTTTCGATGAATCTTCCCTCGTGCAAAGAAAATTTAAGGATTGCAGCAAAATACCCTAAAATTTATCCTGCATTTGGCTTTCATCCAGAACAGCCTTTGCCTTCTGAATCCGAGCTGGAAAAGCTGATAAAATGGATGAACGACCATCAAGAAGATATGGTATCAATTGGCGAGGTTGGCCTTCCATATTATCTTCGCTCGAAGGAGAAGATCGGTAATTTTCCTTATGAAGGGTATGTAGAGGTATTGGAAAGATTTATTATTCTTGCAAAGACCCTTAACAAGCCGATTATCCTGCATGCCGTATATGAGGATGCTCCTGTCGTTTGTGATTTACTAGAGAAGCACAATATCGATAAAGCCCATTTTCATTGGTTCAAGGGTGACAGAAAGACGATGGAAAGAATGGTAAAAAATAAATACATGGTCTCGTTTACACCTGATATCCTTTATGAAGAAGAGACGAGAGAGATTGTAAAGGCCTATCCGCTTCATTTAACAATGGCCGAAACAGATGGACCGTGGCCTTTTGAAGGGGTATTTCATGAGAAAATGACTCAGCCTTCAATGATTCACCAAGTCGTGAAGGAAATCTCTGCAATTAAACAAATCGAAATTGAAGAAGTTTATACTGCTTTGTTCAATCAAGTTAAGCAGTTCTATCAATTATAAGAAAATGCCCGGGTCGGCATCTTGCCGTCCGAGCACTTTTTCTTTAAATATTTAATGTTATAGCATGATAGCTGAAATCCATCATTTCTCCTAGAAGTAAATTTTTATCTCATATATCCAGATACTGTTTAGATGTAGAGATGAATTCGCGAACAGCAAAGCTTAAGTATTTATCTTTTTTCCAGATAAGCCCCAGCTCTAGGTCAACAGCTGATTTTTGGAAGGGAAGGACTGAAACTTCCTTATTGTTAATATTCTCGCAAATCTTGCTGGGTAAAAGCGCTATTCCCATTTTTCCCTCGACCATTCCAAGAAGAAAGTCCTTTTGAGAACTTTCACATACGATGTTAGGCTGGAAGTTGTTTTTTGAACATTCCTCAATGATTAGGTCATAAAGTGTGAAATCTTTTCGATATAAAATAAATGGCTCATTTTTCAATTCAGAAAAATGAACATCTTTCTTCGATGCTAAAGCATGGTCACGATGGACAATTAACATCAGCGGATCCTTGATTACATTGATGATTTCAAAACTGCTGCCCTGAGCAGGCAGTGTGCAGATTAGCCCAATATCCAGTGATCCTTCCTCGACACCCTTCTTTATTTTTTTAGTTCCTACTTCCGTCAGAGTTATTTTTACGAGGGGGTATTTTTCTTTGTATTGGCTGATTAACTTTGAAAAGAAAGCTGCGCCAACAATTGGAGGAATCCCAATTCGTATTTCACCGCTTTTTAGCTCCATCAGGTCAGTTAATTCAAGGGTCAGGTTTTGGAATGCCTCTAATACTTTTTTGGCATTCATTAATACTGCTTTTCCTGCGTCGGTTAATTCAAGCTGCTTAGAAGAACGGTAAAATAACGGCACTCCTAGTTCTCCTTCTAAATTTTTGATTGCTTTACTAATTGAAGGCTGCGAAACGTGAAGCGTTTGTGAGGCCTTTGTAAAGCTTAATTGCTCTGCAACTTTGGAAAAATACTCCAAATGACGTATGTCCAAGTAATTTCACCTCCCGGATCTAATATAGATAAGTGTTTTTTTATAATATTCTAACATTTTAATGTAAAGTCGATTAGTTAGTCTACTGATTGGACTGATTATTTTATTACTCCTGGCTGCTTTATAGCCAAAACGCATAAAGGATATAGAATATATGTATTTTATTTATAAAGTTAATCCATTATATAATGAACTAAATTTAAAAGATTCCTTTTGAAATAAAATTACTGAAAATTATTAATTTTCCAGTAATGAAGGATAACAATTAAAAATTAGACTGTGTTAGGTCAGTGTTGATTTTTTGCACCTGTTGATTAAAGCAGAGAGTACTCGACTCCTCGAAAATGCTACCGGATTTCTTTCGTGCGGGGGTAATTTTTGAGGTAGCTTTTCAAAGTCCTGCGGGTTCACCGGACGCCATGCGTAAAGCAAGCGCCTGGAGCGGAAACAGTTAAGGTTAACAGAGCCAAAAAAATAAAAGGAGATGTTAGGATGGGGAATTTACAAGAAGAATCTCTATTACTGCATGAAAAATTTAAAGGGAAATTATCCGTTGATGTGAAAATGCCTTTAAATAATATGAAGGATTTAAGTTTAGCATATTCTCCAGGTGTGGCTGAACCATGCAAGCAGATTCATGCTCATCCGGAAAAAGTCTATGATTATACAATTAAAGGGAACTTAATTGCAGTTGTATCAGACGGGACATCCGTGCTGGGGCTGGGGGATATTGGACCAGAAGCCGCAATGCCAGTAATGGAAGGGAAGGCTGCACTATTTAAAGCCTTCGCTGGGATTGATGCGATCCCTATTTGCCTCGATACTAAAGATCCAGAAGAAATAATAAAGACAGTTAAATTGCTTCAGCCAACCTTTGGAGGAATTAATTTAGAAGATATTGCCTCACCGAATTGTTTTTACATTGAAGAGACGCTAAAAAAAGAAATGAACATTCCAGTATTTCATGACGACCAGCATGGAACGGCAATCGTAACCGCGGCAGGTTTAGTTAACTCCTTGAAACTGGTTAATAAAAAAATTGAGGAAATTATGGTAGTAATAAACGGGGCTGGTGCCGCGGGAATCGCCATTATTAAGCTATTAAGGAATATGGGCGTGAACAATTTGATTATGTGTGATACAAAGGGAGCAATTTATGAAGGCAGACAGGTAGGAATGAATTCACTGAAGGAATCCGTTTCAAAAATTACCAATCAAAATATGCTGAAGGGACAGCTGTCAGATGTGATAGCAGGTGCAGATGTGTTCATCGGTGTTTCATCCGCCGGGGCACTGACAAAGGAAATGGTACGTAAGATGTCTCATGATGCCATTATCTTTGCTATGGCAAATCCAGTGCCGGAAATCATGCCTGAAGAAGCAAAGGAAGCAGGTGCTAGGATTGTTGGAACGGGACGTTCGGATCTGCCTAACCAGGTCAACAATGTACTGGCGTTTCCTGGCATATTCAGAGGTGCTTTAGATGTTTTCGCTACCGATATTAATGATGAGATGAAGGCTGCAGCAGTGAATGCAATTGCAGGTTTAATAGAGAGTGATGAATTATCTGAGGATTATGTAATACCAGGCCCATTAGACAGCAGAGTAGTTTCTGCAGTAAGAGAGGCGGTTGCAAGGGCTGCCCAGGAAACAGGGGTAGCGCGGAAAGCGATATTCCACAGTGATTTAGTAGACATCCAGGGATAGCACATTTGAATTCACGAACTTTATAGTAAGATCGGAACCAGTGAAAACCATCCGGTAATTTCTATTGATTCGACAGTGAAGAGGCATAACATAAATCATTCAGCAATACTTTGAAACCCTTAAATATGGAGTGAAATGGAAAGGAGAATGAATAAGGTGAAAGTACTTGAAGTGATTGATACGAAGGAAATGCTTCCCGGTGAATTCATTGATAATTATTTTGTTATTTATGAGGAAATAGAAAACAAACAGTTTGATGTAAACAATAATTATTACTTTGTAAAGGATCATTTTGTTGAAAAAAACATCACTCTGTTTAAAGGGAGCACGTATTCTACTTTGCGGAAAATTAAGGTATACCCTATTAAAAGTATGGACGTAAGATTGATTCGGGAAACGATTTTTAAAGACTTTCCTTCGTTATTTAAAAAGATTCAATTTACAAGTAAAGCAGTGTAAAAGAAAGGCTGTTTACTAAAAGATTGTTGTTTTAAATGGGTTGTTTGAAATCAACTTATTAAAAGCCACAAAGTATACGAAAACAGCCAAAAGAAAAATCACTTTCATTAAAAGGTGTTTTCCTATATGGGAAACGCCTTTTTGTACGAAAGTATAATTGAAATAGTAATAGTTTCCCTCCTATTTTGCAGCAAATTTCGTAAGTCTGTATTGAAATCAAACAAGTACTTATACAGCCTCTGGGAAAATAAGTGTGATGGATGCAGGGAAAATAAAATAGAATATAGTATCCGGATCACTCAGGGGGGAGAAGGTTAATTGGCACTAAAAATAATGACAATAACCATTGCAAGTATCTTAATTGGAATTGGGATTAACGGATTTATCATACCTTCTCATTTAATTAATGGAGGCATTTGGGGCGTCAGCCTTTTGCTAAATTATATATGGGGGTGGAAACTGGCAGTTATATTTACCAGTCTTAATGTCCCTATTTACTTCATTGCCATCTATTACAATTTACATTATTTCTTTTATGGATTAATTGGTACGTTTATTTCCGCTATTATGATCAGCCTTTTAAGTCCTCTGAATGGATTATTCCACCTCCCGTTCCTATTAAATATTTGTTTAGGAGGGATTTTTGTTGGATGCGGAGTAGGCCTTATGTTAAGAATTCATGCAAGTCCAGGAGGCCTTGATTTACTCGCATTAATCGTATCGAAGTTTTTCTCCGTTAACGTAGGATTGGTCATCCTCTTGATTGATAGTTTTATCGTTCTAAGCGGTGTGATTATTTTTAAAGAGTTATCTTTTCTTTATTCTCTAGTAATTGTTGCATTTGTAGGGTCTATTGTATTGCTGCTGACTTCGATAAAGTCGATATCGATCTCCAGGTATTGAAAACACAGGATAGGGGTCCCTATCCTGTGTTTTTTGCCTTATTGTCTATTTTCCCTTATAACCTCTTGCAGCCTGTCCGGAAAGTTTGTGAACATTCCAGTTACACCCCAATCCAGGAGCTTGCGCATATCTTCTTTTTGATTAACGGTGTATGGGTGAATAAGTAAATCATGTTCGCGAACACTTTGCACATACGCTTCATCAATTTTGTCGAAATTCATTCCAAGCCCGATGCTATATTTTTTGTATTCCTCTAATTCATTGTCTGTAATAACCGCTGCCTCGTCATACCACAATAATTGTACAAGCGGGATATCAGGATTTAAGGCATGGATTTTTTTAAGGCTGTCCGGGCTGAATGATTGAATTAGTACCTTGCTCGATGGAACATTCGTACCGGTTAACTTATATTCTTTCATGATTTCTAATAACTTTTCTTCCATTCCTGGATAGACTTCTGGTGATTTCGTTTCGATATAATAGCGTTCTCCGCTGCCGAATTTTTGGAAAATCTCCTCAAGAGTTGGCACTTTCAGGCCAGCGTATTCTTCTTTTGCGTATGAAGGATATTTTTCATTGAACCACGAGCCAGCATCCAGCTGCTTGATTTCTTCAAGGGTATAGTCTTTGACAAGCCCTGTGCCATTCGTTGTCCGGTCTAAAGTTTCATCATGCATGGCAATCAGTTCGCCATCTTTAGTCATTTGAAGGTCGATTTCTATGTAATCGCCTTTCATAGCCTCTCCTAACTCATACGAAAGAAGGGTATGTTCCGGGGCATATCCTGAAGCACCTCGATGGGCAACATTTAAGATTTTATTATCTGTTAATGCAGGATGAATTGAGCCCCCAGCTTGCACTTGTTCAACCATTCCTGCACCAGCCCCAAACAGGGCAGCGGACATAATAATATTTCTGAAAATTGGCTTCATGTTATTTTCCCCTTTCAAATTATCTTCACTATTAGACTAATTCCCAAAGATTAAGAGAGTATAAATTAAACGTTAAGAAGAGTTAAGAGTTTGTATCATAAAGGATTTATTATGAGTTAGTGAAACTGAAAACTCTGTTGATTAGACAGAAAGCGAGCATCCTGGAGTGTAAATTAACACTTATTTAATAGCAACAATGGTTACGAAAACAGCCAAAAGAAAATATAAAAAAATTATATTAAAAAACTGATTAATTTGATTTTTAGATATTTTCTAACTATTTACTTGATAAATATACACTTCGATGTTTAAATAAAATTAAGTTTTCACTTATCAGATATGTGATATCTGAAAAGAAAGGGGTGAATTTGTGAAAATCGAAAGGATCTCAACTAAAAAAGTATCCGAATCAGTTACAGAACAAATTGAAAAGATGATAGAAGTTGGGAAATTCCTTCCCGGTGAAAAACTTCCTTCTGTCCGTGAGCTTTGCGAAATGTTCGGGGTAGGCCGTTCTGCTGTAAGGGATGCCATCACTACCCTTAAAGGGAAAGGGGCAGTGACGGTAAAGCAGGGAGAAGGTACCTACATATGTAAGTTTGACTCTGGAAGACTCTTTAACAATCATCTCCTCCTTCCAAGCTCGAAAGATATCAGTCAGTTATTTCAAGTCAGAAAGCTTCTTGAACCAGGTATTGCTGAAATAGCCGCGGAAAATCGGTCAGAGAAAGATTTGAAGCTGATGGAGGGCC
The DNA here is from genome assembly GCF_036967045.1 of Bacillus sp. JJ1609. NCBI lineage: Bacteria > Bacillati > Bacillota > Bacilli > Caryophanales > Bacillaceae > Bacillus > Bacillus sp. JJ1609. The sequence goes on from NZ_JBALSS010000027.1 coordinate 17,344, forward strand.
TCCTTTATGGAAGCGGGGATAATAGCTGGGAAGCTGATTTTAACTTTCATCTGGCAATAGCCAAAGCAGCAGGGAATGAGATACTGGTCCAGCTTCTCGAATTCATCTCAGCTTCGATGAAAAAGACGATGATTGGATTTCATCAATGTATTGAAGAGGATCGTAAAGTTTTTGAAGAAATAACTCGTCAGCACTCACAGATTTTCCGGATGATTCAAAACAAAGAGTCCGCACAAGCAAAGCAAATGATGGAAGAACACTTGGAATATGTAGAGGATTTGCTAAAAACTAGTTCAGTGTTAAATGTCTAATATCAAATTACTTTTGTTTCTTGCTCAGAAACAGTTGGAGGGCTGCTATGATAACCACCGGGATATTAACGGAACTTAAATCATTTTTTCCTGAAACGCAAATTTTGGAAGAAGGTATTGAAGCAAATGCTTTTGGCAATGGGGGTTCGCTAACTGTATTCCCTAATACTGAAGAGGAGATTGCAAGTGTATTAAAATATGCAAATGAAACAAATAAAACGATAAATGTCATTGGCAGCGGTACGAAAAGAGGATTTGGAGGCACTGCAGAAGGTGCTGATATCCTTATTTCAATGGCAAACTTTAAAGGAATCGTCGAACATGTACCAGGCGATATGACGCTTACTGTTAAGCCAGGCAGCTCCTTCAAGGAGCTTCAGGATTATCTGCAGGAGTTTAACCAAAGAATAGCTCTTGATCCATTTTTACCTGGGCATGCGACAATCGGTGGAATTGTTGCTGCAAATGAAAGCGGTCCCAAGCGTCTTGGTTATGGTTCTGCACGTGATGCTGTAATCGGGCTGAGGATTGTTTATCCGGACGGAAAAGTGATTCGATCCGGTGGAAAAGTAGTGAAAAATGTTGCTGGCTATGACATGAACAAACTTTATATTGGTGCGATGGGAACTCTTGGTGTCATTTCCGAGATCTCTTTGAAATTGAGGCCGATAACAAAAGATGAAAGCCTATTGTTGATTAAATTCACTGAGGACAGCCTGGAAAAGGCAAAGGCCTTTGCTGTTCAGCTTTTGGATACGGTGGTTGAGCCTGTTGCTCTCGAACTGATGAATCCTTCATTATCAGAAAAACTGCTAAAAGAAAGGGTATTCACTCTGGCAATCGGTTTTGAAGATGTTGAAAGCTCAGTTAAATACCAGGAGGAATTCGTCCGTAAGATACAGCCGCCAGGTACTAAGCTGGTCATTCTTCAGCAGCAGGCAGCAAGATCATTTTGGAATGATTTTTATGAGAATGTGCCAAATGGGTCTGTACCTATTGAAAGCAATGGTATAGAAGCAGCATTGAAAATAGGAACCGTTAACTTGGATGTTATCGAGGTCCTGAAAGAATGCGAATCAATACAAGATTCCCACAACCTGCTGATAGAAGGTCATGGAGGGCTCGGACATGGATTATCCCAGGTGGTGCTAAGGGGAGCAGAATCAGACGTGCTTTCCGCCATCAGCTTAATAAGGGAAAAGGCAGCACTCCAGAGCGGTTACGTTGTTGTTAAGCATTTGCCGCTAGCTTTACGCAAGAAAGTCGATGTTTGGGGAGAAAAGCCCGCTTACCAGTTTTTATTGGAAGGAATCAAAGCAAAAGTTGATCCAAATCGAGTCCTGAATCCTGGACGTTTTGTGGGAGGGATATAATTGTGAGTTTAAGAGAGTTAGATTTGAAGCAGGAACCAACTTGCACATCCAACAGTTTAAGCAATTATCTCTGGAGCGATCCGCCGGATGAAAATAAATGGGCAGATTGCGTCCATTGCGGCATGTGTCTGGAATCATGTCCAACCTATGAACTTACGGGCCAGGAACAGCATTCCCCACGCGGGAGAGTCCATCTGATTAAATCAGTTGCAGAAGGAAAGCTTACAGTGAACGAGCAATTCATGGATCCTGTTTTTGCTTGTCTAGACTGCCGTGCCTGTACTACTGCCTGTCCGGCTGATGTGAATGTAGGTGGCTTGATAGAAGAAGCTAGAGGGCAAATTCGACAGGCCATGCCATTGACTGGCTGGAAAGGGGCAGTAAACAAGCTATTTTTACAAGAATTGTTCCCGCATCAAAATCGTCTTAATTCATTAGGCAGCCTGCTGAAATTTTACCAAAAGAGCGGAATGCAAAAGGCAATCCGAAAGACTGGCCTGATCAATATCATGCCGAAGCATCTTATAGACATGGAAGCGATCATGCCGGAAATCAATGAACCAGTACGTAAAAAGTATAAGAACGTGGACGTGATCAAGGCTAAAACTGAGACAAAACAGGAAGTTGCGATGCTTACTGGCTGTGTAATGGACGTCATGTTCAGTGATGTCAATGAAGCAACTATTAATGTTTTGACTCGTAATGGTAACGATGTCATCATTCCAAGAAATCAAACATGCTGCGGTGCGTTGCATGTCCATGCAGGTGACAGGGAAACAGGAAGGAAGCTTGCCAAGAAAAACATTGAAGCTTTCAAGAATGCTGACAAAATCATAGTCAATGCAGCGGGGTGCGGCAGTATGCTGAAGGAATATCATGAATTGTTCCGTGATGATCCTGAGTGGCATGACAAAGCTGTAGAATTCTCCGAAAAGGTAGAAGATATTTCTAAATACCTTCACGATACTGGTTATGAAAAGCCTAAAGCAGAAATGAATGTCAGGATGACCTATCACGATGCCTGTCACCTTGCCCACGGTCAGGGAATACGCCAGGAGCCGCGTGATATTCTTTTGGATATCCCTGGAGTAGAAATGGTGCATATGCCAAACTCCGACCGCTGCTGCGGAAGTGCAGGGATTTATAACATAACAAACCCCGATATGGCCGGTGCCATCCTTGATAGCAAGATGGAAAATGTCCCGGAAGATGTTGAAATGATTTCAATGGGAAATCCAGGCTGTATGCTTCAAATGGCCGTAGGAGTACAAAAGCATGGAAGAAACCAAAAGGTTGTGCATACTATTCAGCTGCTTGACTGGGCATATCAAAAAGAAGACAGCCTGAAGGAGGGAAAGTGATGGCTCGCAAAGGCATTCAAACGAACGATCCTCACATTTTGAATCTCGCTAAGATTGTCGGTGAAGACCCGGTCCGCAAGTCTATCCTCTATCATAAGGAAGACCTGCTTGCTTACGATTGTGACGGTTTTACACTCCATAAGCATTTACCAAAGGTGGTTGTTTTTCCAAAGAATACAGCAGAAGTAGCAGCTATCGTTAAATACTGCCATGAGAATGATCTGCCATTCCTTGCGAGGGGTGCCGGTACTGGCCTTAGCGGGGGGGCAATTCCGCTGAACGGTGAGGTAATCATCAGTATGGTCCGGATGAAAAAGCTGTTAAGCGTAGATTTTGAGAATAGAAGGGCAGTTGTCGAACCTGGTTTTGTGAACCTTAAGCTCACCAACTCTATTTCAGATAAAGGATATTACTATGCTCCGGATCCTTCTAGCCAATATTGCTGCACGATTGGCGGGAACGTTGCTGAAAATGCAGGTGGTGCCCATTGCCTCAAATATGGTGTAACAACTAACCATATTCTAGGTTTGGAAGTTGTCATGCCGAATGGGGAAATAATTGAAATAGGGAAAGACGGAGTTCCTGACCTTCCGGGATATGATTTGCTGGGATTATTGACGGGGTCGGAAGGGACATTGGGAATCGTAACGAAAATAACCGTTAGGATTTTAAAGAACCCTGAATCAAAACAGACTGTACTTGCCTATTTTGATAAGGTAGCAGATGGCAGTAAAGCAGTATCGGATATAATTTCAGCAGGAATTGTGCCTGCAGCACTTGAAATGATGGATAAAACCGCCATTGAAGGAGTGGAGGCTGCTGCATTCCCTGTTGGGCATCCAAGGGATATTGAGGCGGTGCTGCTGATTGAAGTGGACGGTATTGCTGCTGGGATTGATGAGCAAATAAACCAGATTCTTGAGGTTTGCAATAATAATAACGTACGAGAAGTAAAAGCTGCTCAGAGTGAGCAGGAAAGGGCAAGATGGTGGGCCAACCGAAAAACTGGCTTCGGGGCAATGGGTGCGATTTCACCTGACTATTTAGTTCAGGACGGTGTCATCCCAAGAAGCAGGCTGCCGGAAGTGTTAAAGCGTATAAATGAAATCAGTGATGAATTCGGACTGCGAATTGCCAATATTTTTCATGCCGGGGACGGAAATCTTCATCCGCTCGTTCTATTTGATGCCAGAAAGCCTGGGGAAAGTGACAAAGCTCTTGAGGCAGGCAGCCTGTGTCTGAAGGTGTGTGCAGACGTTGGAGGTACCATTACCGGAGAGCATGGGGTGGGTATTGAAAAAAGAGAAGAAATGCGTTTTGTGTTCACTGATGAGGAAATTATGGCACAGACAGAGATCCGGCAAGTCTTTAACTCAAAAAATCTTTTAAATGCTGGAAAACTTTTTCCGTCACCTGGGCGCTGTGTTGAGGTTAAAAAGGAAATTGCCGCAGCTTCATCCTTGTGATGATCGATATAATAAAAAGTCAAAAATTTTTAGTCAAATTGTTTGAAAATTCTTTTAGAAGCATGGTATGATTTTTTTAAGGAGTATTTGAAACAGCGTTGCGTAATAAGAAACAAATACTGAACGCTGCTATTATTGGCAATAAAAGGGAGGAAATCATTCACATGGCAGACTATGTAAAAGCGGGAACTCTACAAGTAGCAACAGAACTCTATGAATTTATCAATTCTGAAGTTATTCCGGGGTCGGAGGTTGATCAGGAACAGTTTTGGTCAGGACTGGGTAGTTTAGTTAAAGATATGGCGCCGAGAAATAAACAATTATTAAAGGTGCGTGATGAAATCCAGAGCAAGCTGAATGCTTGGCACCGCGAAAACAGCGAAAGCTTTGATTTTGAAAAATATAAAACATTTCTTGCGGAGATTGGCTACCTTGAGCCAGAGGCTGATGATTACAAAGTTTCCACTGAAGCAGTTGATGAAGAAGTTGCATTCCAGGCGGGACCCCAGCTGGTTGTTCCAGTAAATAATGCCCGATACGCGATTAATGCAGCGAATGCCCGATGGGGAAGCTTGTATGATGCCCTTTACGGTACAGATGCCATCAGTGAAGAGGATGGAGCAGAACGTGGCTTAGGCTACAATGCGGTTCGAGGTGACAAGGTCATTGCCTATGGCCGCGATTTCCTTGACAAGGCAGCTCCACTGTCTGAAGGATCCCATAAAGATGCACAAAAATATGTAATCGTAGACGGCAAGCTTACTGTTTTATTGGCAGACGGTAAAACAACCGGGCTAAAAGAAGAGGAGAAGCTGGTGGGTTATAAGGGAGATTCAGAAGATCCATCCGCTATTTTGCTGAAAAATAACCGTTTACACTTTGAAATCCAGATTGATCCAAACCATTCGATTGGAAAGACAGATAAAGCGGGAGTAAAAGACATCTTGCTCGAAGCTGCATTGACAACGATTATGGACTGCGAAGACTCTGTTGCAGCCGTCGATGCTGAGGATAAAGTGGTAGTTTACCGCAACTGGCTTGGGCTTCAAAAAGGAGACCTGTCAGCGAATTTCAATAAAAGTGGCCGCAGTATGACAAGGACGATGAATCCAGACAGGCAATATAAATCTCCGAATGGGGAAGAATTCAGCCTTAACGGACGTTCTGTCATGTTTGTCCGTAATGTTGGTCACCTGATGACAAGCAATATGATTCTGGACGAAGAAGGAAACGAAGTTCCTGAAGGAATCCTGGATACAGTGTTTACAGGCTTGATTGGAAAACACTCTGTTATTGGAAATACGAAATACCAGAATTCATCAAAGGGTTCCATCTATATTGTAAAGCCAAAAATGCATGGTTCAAAGGAAGTGGCTTTTGCCAATGAACTGTTTGACCGTGTCGAGGATCTTGTAGGTCTGGAGCGCCACACTCTTAAAATTGGTGTAATGGATGAAGAAAGACGCACAAGCCTTAACCTAAAAGCATGTATTCGCGAAGTAAAAGACAGAGTTGTGTTCATTAACACAGGATTCCTGGATCGCACTGGAGACGAAATGCATACCTCCATGGAAGCTGGTCCGATGATCCGCAAGAATGACATGAAATCCTCTGTCTGGCTTCAGGGTTATGAAAAATCGAATGTTGCCACAGGCCTGGACGTTGGCTTCCAGGGACGTGCTCAAATCGGAAAGGGTATGTGGGCAATGCCAGATTTGATGGGGCCTATGCTCGAACAAAAGATCGGCCACTTGAAGGCAGGAGCAAATACTGCATGGGTGCCATCTCCAACTGCTGCTACATTGCATGCCCTGCATTACCATGAGGTAGACATATTCGAAGTGCAAAATGAACTAGCAAAGGAATCAAAAGATTACAGAGATGAGATCCTTCAAATACCGGTTGCTGAAAACCCTCAGTGGACAGCTGAAGAAATTCAGGAGGAGCTTGATAATAATGCACAGGGAATCCTTGGCTATGTGGTTCGCTGGGTTGAATCGGGTATCGGCTGCTCCAAAGTTCCTGATATCAATGATGTAGGGTTGATGGAAGACCGTGCTACTTTAAGGATTTCCAGCCAGCATATGGCAAACTGGCTGCACCATGGTGTTTGCACGAAAGAGCAAGTACTTGAAACTTTACAGCGTATGGCAAAAGTCGTAGATAAACAGAATGAATTAGATCCTGATTACCGCCCAATGGCTTCAGACTATGACAATTCTGTTGCGTTCCAGGCTGCATGCGATCTTGTCTTCCTTGGGTATGACCAGCCGAGCGGCTATACTGAACCGATCTTGCATCGCCGCCGCCAGGAAGCGAAAGCAAAGTTTGCGGTGAAAAATTAATTTTATCGATCCTTTAAAAGGGCATTCTAACTCAGATTAGAGTGCCCTTATCTTCCATGTAGAAATATCCTTAGAACAAATTGGAGCTCATTTACATAGCTCTCTATAAAACTGATATTTGAAAGGAGCAGTAAAATGAAATTTGCTAGATTTACAGTTGACTCAAAAGTATATTCAGGTGTAGTGAACGAAGACACGATACAGGAATTCACGGGTGACATTTTTGGAAGTTGGGATTATACAGGCAAGGTTTTTTCAAGGGATGAAGTGAGCTTGCTTGCACCCCTCATTCCAAATCAAGTTATTGGTATTGGTGCGAACTTTGTGGCAAACAAAGAAGATTTACCCGCTGAACTTCCGGAGATTCCAGTTTTCTTCTTTAAGCCAGTATCCTCAGTTATTGGACCAGAAAAGGAAATCATCATTCCTGAAGGTGCAGAACAGGTGAAATTCGAATCTGAGCTTGCTGTTGTCATCGGGAAGGAAGCAAAAAATATTGCTGAAGCAGATGTTCTCGACTATGTCTTTGGCTATACGATTGGCAATGATGTAACTGCACCAAGGTTTTTCCACCAGGATGGGCACTGGACAATTGGGAAGTCTTTTGATACCTTCACTCCATTGGGGCCGGTTATCGAAACAGAACTTGATCCGTCTTCCGTTAATGTAAAAGCTTCATTAAACGGCGTAGAAAAACAGAACAGCCCAACTGACCTAATGATCATCCCGATAAGAAAAATGATTTCCTATCTTTCAAATGTCATGACACTAAAACCAGGAGACGTTATCCTCACAGGCAGTCCTGTAGGGGCAGAGTTTGTTGGAGCAGATGATGTGATAGAATGTGAGATTGAAGAAATAGGAACTCTTAAAAATGTGTTCGCATCTGTGAAGGAAAAGTCAGCCGCACACCGTTAAAAGCTGTAAACATAGTGTGCTACAATTAGGTGGCGTATAAAGCACAATTTAAAGAGTGAGGCAGTACTTGAGGTGAGTGGAATGGAAAGAGAGAATGTCGTCAAATCGGTTAGCCGGGCACTTGATATCATTAATTTGGTCGGATTGAAAAAAGGCGGCTTAGGGGTAACAGAGATTTCTAAACAAATAGATATCAATAAGAGCTCTGTATACCGTATTTTATCTACTCTTGCCCAATATGGTTATATAGAACAAGATGAGGAAACCGGCAGATATAAACTCGGATACAAATTTTTGGAAGTCAGTTCTAAGCTTCTTGATTCCATAGACTTAAGAGCAGAAGCAAGACCGTTTCTGCAGGAGCTTGAGAATGAAACCAATGAAGTGATCCATCTTGTTGTGTATGATCAGGGCGAGGTAGTGTATATTGAAAAATTGGAAGGAAACGAAACATTAAGGATGCATTCCAAAGTCGGTAAGCGGGCACCTATGCACTGTACATCCGTTGGTAAAGCAATTCTTGCACACCAGCTATCCGGAGTGGTGCATGAAATTCTCGACCGAAAAGGCATGCCAATGCATACAGAAAAGACGATTACGGATAAAGATGCATTTTTTCAGGAATTAGTGCAAGTAAAGCAAGAGGGATATGCTCTCGACCTGGAGGAAAATGAGAATGGAATTACATGTATTGCAGTTCCGATATTTGATCATCTGGGTAAAGTAACAGCATCGGTGAGTATTTCCGGTCCGACGATGAGAATGACCGAAGAAAGGCTGCACCAGCTAAAAAGCAAGATTATCCAAACTGGTTTTCAAATTTCAGCAAGGTTAGGATATACAAAACAAAATCAAATGATTTAAACAAGAAAAGTTTGCATGAATAACAAAATGTTATTTCAGGCCAATAGAACGTCCGGTTGCTTTTACTGGAGACGCAGACTGTTGGTAAACAATATAATCGGAGAATTATCTTTTGAAGCTGCATCCCAATTGTTAGACACAACTAACAAATGGTGGTGCAGTTTTTTTCATTGAAAGCAAACAACTTTTAATAGAAGGAAAGTGAAAATTTCAGATTTCGGATAGGATTAACAATATTTTCAATCTGCTTTGTGTCTTCCACTGTAAATAAAAGGATGTGTTAAAGGTCATTGTTATTTTTAAGCCTGTTGATTAGAGTAGAAGGCGCTTGACTCCTGGGGTTTTAGCGTTTCAGGCGAGAACCCGCAGGAGCGTCAGCGACGAGGAGGCTCGGCGAACGCCCCCCGGAAAGCAAGCGCCTGGAGCGGAAATCAACAGTTAAGGTTAACAGGGCCTTTTTATTAAGGCTATTTCTTTATAGATTGATTTTTTTATTTTGTTCTATTTCCACTAATGTTCATGGTTTCCCTCCTGCTGATGCTTGTGGCTGCCGGACCCACCATGGAAATTTTCAGCCCATTTTTTCCCTAACTGACTTCCAAAAAGGAGATAGGCGGAAATAAAGATAAACACCACAATGGGTTTGATAATGCCAGTTATTGAATGAATGGTTTTAGTGGATTTGGGCAAGATTTTAAATAAAAATAACGAACATACAGATAGAGCCAAAAAGATATTGATGAGGATAAGCGATTTGTCAGGTTCGAGCATCTCACCCAGCATCGCTCCCATCATTCCGCCCATTACACCCGCCATGAAGCCTTCAATTGAACAAGATACTCCCAGTTTAAAACCACACGCAGTCCCGCTTACAGCTCCTATGATCATAGCAAGCAAAGTGGAGTAGAACAGCTCTCCTTGATAGAGTGCCCCAAGGAAGATTCCAGAAGTTAAGCCAATATTCATACCTATAGACATAGAGATGGTCATTCCCATCATCTCGTTCATTTTAGTTTTGTATTTATTAGATAAAAAGATAGATAGTAAAAGTACACTACAGAGAGTGAAAAGGACAAAAAACTGGAACGTAATCATGTGCAACCTCCTTTTCACCATCTTATGAGAGGGGCGGACAAACCATGCAACCCAGAGAGAATATGCAGAAAATATGAAGATATACTGAGTGCAGCTGCTTACCAGCTTTAAGTAGAAGGGAAGACATTGATTAGTTTCTAAAGACTACCTAGCCCAAGCGGATTTGTAGGTGGACGCATATAAAATTAGTGTAAACATAAATAGATAAGGAGGTAGGTCATTATGTATCGTTACAGATATATGCATCCAGCAAGGGACCAGAGATTCATAGGCTTTGGATTGCCATTCCTTGGCGCCTTTGCGGGTGGACTATTAGGCAGTGCATTATTTTATCCTCGCCCATTTTATGGATACCCGCCTTATGGTTATCCTCCAGGATGCTGCAGTCCAGGTGGATACCCAGGTGCTGGATTCTCTGGCGCTGGATATCCTGGTATGGGGTACCAAGGTGCCGGCTATCCGTATTATTAATAATAAACAGCTCATAAAATAAAGTCATTTAAATGGCTGAGCTTTTAATAGTGACTACGGTTACCGAAGGCTCTGTAATCATGTTATGCTTGGAAGGTTTTGAACTCCATTCGGGAAATCCTAAAGAAAGAATTAATTCCTTCTGATTTCAGGAGCTCTTAAACATGAATAGAATTAGACATAAAAAAGCTTGCAGACTCAAAAAATGGTCTGCAAGCTTTTTTCTTCTATTATGCTGGAGCATCCAGCTCATCTTCCTCGATCCGTTTTTCGTGGTGTTCAACATCTTTACGTGCATTAAAGCGATCTGCTTTTTCAAGTGTTACTGTAATGTTATAGTCAGGAATCCCTGCGTATTTTTCATATCTTCCTCTTGGCAATAGGAAGTTTCCTTCAGGGAAGTGGACTTGCACATTTCCTCTTGAAATATCAACGAATTTCGCTCTTCCCTGGAAAACTCCGAAGCCGTTGTACAGCACTATTCCTTCGCCCTCTGCGATGCTGAGGTCCTGGGCATCTTCTGCGTTCATCAATACATCATAACGGCCTGCGCCATTCAGTGGATCGACCTCATTGTAAACCATTGAATTGAATTGTTTGCCTCTACGGGAGGTAACGATAAACTGGCCTTCCTTTTTCCCAAGGTCAGGTATATCAACAGTAATGAGATTTCCTCTGCCGTCAGGAGTTGGGCAGATGCCATCCTCGCATAACCATGCACCGCCCCATTGGAACACATCTCCTGATTTGCTAAGGTGCTGAATTCCATCATAATTCGGATTTGCCCTGGCGATTTCATTTCGAATCTCTTGTCCATCTGTAAAATCAACCAAGTGAGCAGTTTCTGGCTTGACTCGTTTGGCTAAATCGATGTAAATCTTCCACTCGGCACGCGCTTCTTCAACCTGGTTTTTATTGCCCCCTATTTCCGGGCTAAAATATACCATTCGTTCCGTAGATGTGGATGTACCGCCGCCCTCCTGCTCATAACGAGTTTTAGCAGGGAGAACGATGACAGCTTCTTTTGCATCAACAAGAGTCGAGGTATTCAGAATGATATCCTGATGTACGCGAATCTCAAGTTCAGACAATGCTTTTTCAACAAAGATAGGGTCAGGCATCGTTTCTAGGAAATTGCCTCCAGATAAATAATACATTTTAATCTTGCGTTCGTGATCTTCTGGCAACAGGATATTTTCAAGTGTCATTCCGACGATATCTCCTTGCCATTTAGGCAGCTCGAATCCCCATATATCTTCAATGCGCCTAATATTTTCCCCATAAAAATCCCCGCCTGGAAGAACGAATGGGTCAGCTCCCATTTCTCCGCTTCCTTGCACTGAGGAATGACCGCGGAAAGGCATGAGACCAGCATATTTTCTTCCTAAGTGCCCCCGCAGGAGTGCAAGGTTTGCAACCTGTGAAATATTGTCAGTTGCGAAAGAATGCATCGTCAAGCCTAAAGCCCATGCGTAAACTGCATTTTTACTGTTTGCAAGCAGCTCGGCCAATTCAATTATGCGTTCTTTCGTAACACCTGAGGAAGTGACAATCTCCTCCCATGACTGTTCCTGGACTTTTTCCTTCAATTCTTCGTATCCGTTAACGTGCTGTTCAACAAATTCATGGTTAATGGCTGAACCATGCTGGACTTTTTCCATGTCAAACCAATGCTTCATGATACCATGCATGAAAGCGATGTCCCCGCCAATGTTAACCTGGTAAAAATCATCTGCTATTTTTGTTCCAAATAATGCTGATTCAGGATTTGATGGAATCCAATACTCATCCATAGCTGGTTCCTTGTAAGGGTTAACGACAATAATCTTTGTACCCTTTTTCTTTGCTTCAAGCATGTATTTCGATGAAACAGGTGAGCTGTTTGAAGCTACGCTTCCCCAAAACAGGAGCACATCCGTGCCAATCCAATCCAAATAGTTAGAAGTAGAAGCACCAACCCCGATTGAACGCTTAAGGGCAGTCTTGGAAGGAGAGTGGCAAATCCGGCTCGCATTGTCGATATTGTTTGTTCCGAGGAATCGTGATACTTTTCCTGCAACATAATAGGATTCATTTGTAATCCCACGGCTTGTCAGGTAAAATGCGTATTGTTTTGGATCCAGCTTTTTCATTTTTTCAGCAATCATATCCATTGCATCATCCCAGGTGATTCGTGAGAAATTTCGTTCGCCTTTTCTGCGGATCATTGGATATGGAATACGTCCTAGTTTGCGCAGCTGGGTACTGTCATATTTCCTTAATTCATCAATATCAGCATGCAGGATTTCCTGATCGATGGAACCTGCAGTGTTCAAGCGAAGTACATTAAGCCTTGTTGTGCAGATGTGTGGTCCATTCAAGGTCTGGTCGTGAAGTCCCGAGACACCAAGAGCGCAGCCATCACATACACCTTTAGTTAAAATATTTGTTGCGTAACCGAAGTTATCTCTATTATCCCAAAGGGTTTTAAACGTATCTCTAATATGTTTAGGCTTTACCTTGCCAAGTCCAAAAGGAATCGGGCTAACCCAATGTTTTGGTGCAGGCATAACCGCTTTTTTCTGTGGTCCTGGATGTTTTGTTTTTCCCAATTTAAAACACTCCTATTATATTTCTACTAATGATTAAAACTCTTGATTTTAAAGTCTTTGAAAAAGAAAAAACCACCGTATACTCAAAACAATTTTCATGTTTTGAGTAATGACGGTGGTTAGTCTTTAGCAGGATCGCTGCCAAGTGCCATACCTTTATTAACAATATTTCTCTTGAATATCCTCATCAAAAACAAAGATGGACATTCCAAAATCACGGTCAATATCTATATCTACAAAAAGTTCGACAAACTTGCATCCGAGGAATTCTTCCATTTCAACTGGCGGATTTTTACGGTACATGTCCTTCACCATTTCAGTTCTGGCAGCCCTCAATGCCTGCTTGCCTTCATTAGCCGTGGCAATGAACTTCTCAACAGGAGAAAGGTTTCCTTCCATTTCACAGATTGCCCAGTTTTTGCAGAAGGTAGTGGTAATTTTGCTTGGTCCTTTGCCCATATGCTTTTTTCTGAAGGAGCGGACCAGATTGCTGAACTCTGCCTCGTATTTATTCATACTATCCTCCGGTCATCTGTACAGGTTATAAGATGATAGGTATTTTACCATACGAAGAAGCAATTAAAAAGAATTAACCAGCTAATCTTTCATTTGCTGCATTTTGTTCCCGCAATTTACGAATGTCACGGCGGATCAAAAAGGAAACTACGAGTGCAACTACGAATAGACCGGCAAAGAATGTTAAGCTCGTCGCATAGCTGCCTGTATTATCCTTCATCCAAGCTGCAAACATTGGGCCGGCTAAACCTGCAGCTGCCCATGCAGTCAAGATATATCCGTGAATCGCACCAAGCTGTTTTGTTCCGAAAATGTCTCCAATGAACGCTGGAATTGCAGAAAATCCTCCGCCGTACATTGTGTAAACGATCGCTAGCATGACCTGGAAAAGGAATGCTTCTTTTGTATGTGGAAGCAAAGTGAATAATACGATTTGTGTTGCAAAGAATATAGTGTAAGTGTTTGTACGGCCGATATAGTCCGAAATAGAAGCCCATGCAATGCGGCCAAATCCATTGAAAAGACCCATTACGCCAACAAGTGCCGCTGCTTCTGCAGTAGTCAGCCCGATGCTTTCTTCTGCTAAAGGTTTTGCTGCCGATAGGATGGCAATTCCGCATGTTACGTTAATGAATAGCATTACCCATAAATAATAAAATCTAGGGGTCTTTATCGCTTCATTAGCTGTTAGCTGAGCTAAGTCCTGTTTAATTTTAATTTTTCCTGATTGTGCTTTTTCCTTAAAGCCCTTTGGTGCCCAATCAACTGGCGGTCTTTCTAAGTAAAGGGATGATAGCGTCATGATAATGAAATATGCTGCGCCTAAAATATAAAACGTATTAGCTGTGCCAACAGACTTTATTAACGAATCCATAACCGGGCTGGAAATGGCTGCCGCAAATCCGAATCCCATGATCGCAAGGCCGGTTGCGAGGCCGCGTCGGTCAGGGAACCATTTCACTAGTGTTGATACTGGTGCAATATAACCTACCCCAAGGCCAATTCCGCCCAATACACCGTAAGTGATATACAATAATGGCAATGAGCCAAGATTTACTGCCAGTCCAGAGCCTAATATACCTGCTCCGAAAAAGCCTGCTGCCAGAAAACCAGCTTTTCTCGGTCCGTGCTTTTCAACAAAATGTCCAAGGAATGCCGCTGATAATCCTAAAAAAAGAATAGCGAGGCTAAATGTAAATTGAACCTGCTTTGACGTCCAGCCGAATTCTTCAATCAATGGATTCGTAAAGTTGCTCCAGGCATATACAGATCCAATGGAAATATGAATTCCCACTGCCGAAGCTGCAATAAGCCAACGATTCTTTGTTTTTTTCATCCTTTGTTCCCCCTTATTCACTTTTGAAAATTTTTTTAAAACTGCAATCTGCCAAATAGCGATACCATGCTTGAATATCAAACATCCGTTCAAGAAAATGAAGTATGTAAAATGCCAAAAAAAACAGAAAAACCGCCAACTTCTTTAAATCCCTTAGGCAGCAGGGATGGCTAAAGAAAGATTGACGGTTAGTACTAAGCAGGTTTCGCTACTATCGGACCAACTGCTAATCGCTTACATTTCCATCGGACATCTTAACCGATGACAGGGTCGCTATCTCGAATCAAAATGTTACGGATTTGTGAACTTCAAAAAAATTCTATCACTTAATAAATGCAGATGCAACACCTATTAAGCTTGCTAAATCAATTTTACACTGTGAATGTGTTGTAAATATTTCTTGTGAAAAAGAATGGATTGTGTTTAGATTTTAATATTCTCAAAATCTAAGAAGCTAAGGTGAAGACAATGTTGGAAAATATGAGTGATAAATATATCATTACAAAATATTTAAACGGGCAATTCCAGGATGTGGAGGATGTCATCGTCAATGAGTTTCCGTTGACCATCTTTGTGAATGACGTGGAGTTTGCAACCATGGTCTGTACACCAACACATTTTGAGGAAATGGTTGTCGGTTTTCTGGCATCAGAAGGAGTCATACGTTTCTACAGTGATATCCATTCCTTAAGTATTGATGAAAGCCGTGGGTATGCTTATGTCATGCTAAAAGCGGAAACCACCACAAATCAGCAATATTACTCTAAACGTTTTATTGGTTCCTGCTGCGGAAAAAGCCGCCAATTTTATTTCCACAATGATTCCCGAACTGCTAAAACTTCTACAGCAAAAACGACGATTACGGCATCTCAAGCCATTGCACTTATGAATGAGATGCAAAACAATTCACAAGTATTTCAGGAAACAGGCGGAGTCCATAATGCAGCCCTTTGTAATTCTGAAGAAGTGATAGCGTCCAGAACTGATATAGGAAGGCATAATGCCTTGGATAAATTATTTGGATATAGCATTTTGAACCGAGTGCCTGTCCGTGATAAAATCATTGTTTTCAGCGGCAGGATTTCCTCTGAAGTCCTATTGAAAGCTGCGAAGATCGGGGTAGGGATCGTCCTGTCAAAATCCGCTCCAACCGACTTGGCAATCAAGCTGGCAAAGGATTTGAATATTACAGCAGTTGGTTTTATCCGCGGCAGTTCTTTTAATGTATATTCTTGTCCGGAGCGGATTGTCGAGTAGTTTGTGACAATGATTTTTAAGCAGGTTGTTTAGGTTTGTCTTTGGGTAAATATTATTTTAAAAATAATCCCATATGTATTTGATGCTATGATTGATAGCAGTAATTCTGAAGGAACTCCCACCAGTTTGGGGGCTTTAGAAGGATGGAGAAAGCTGCAAAGAAGGGTGCACCTTAAAAATAACTATTGGCAAACACCTGATTTTAAAATAGAATAATTTTACAAACAAAACCGCTGCCATGTGCAGCGTTTTTTATTGTCTGAAACGTTCACAATTGTTACCGGGTACCGATAAATACATAAATAGGGTTTACAACATGAAAAACAAAAAAAGGATGTTTGCTAACTATGTTTTCAATGCCCGATTCAAAAGAAATTTTGATTTTACAAGGGGAGTACTCTCTGCCAATCGTGATTCTCTCGGTTCTGATTGCGTGTTTTGCATCTTATACTGCTCTTTCGATGAATGAAAGAATTAAGCATAATAGTTTCTTTACCCGTAATTTTTGGCTTGGTCTAGCGTCAGTTGCAATGGGATTGGGAATTTGGGCAATGCATTTTATCGGGATGAGCGCATTCATGCTTCCTGTTTCGATGGAATATAATGTCCTGCTTACTGTATTGTCAGTCTTTCCCGCAGTACTCGCCTCATATCTAGCTTTTTATATATCCAACCGAATCAATCTTACCCACTGGCCGCAGTGGTTTGCAGGCATGACAATGGGCATTGGGATTGCTGCTATGCATTATATTGGGATGGCTGCGATGGAAACTGAAGCGAAGTACGTATATAACCCCTGGATTTTTATATTATCCATAACAATAGCAATAGTTGTTTCCTTTGTGGCACTTTACATTTTTTCCAGCCTGCAAAAATACATGGGCAATTTTTATGTGAAATCCCTTACTTCGCTAATCATGGGTCTTGCGGTGGCAAGTATGCACTACACTGGGATGGAAGCTGTTGTATTTTATACGGATAAGCCATTAACTTCTGGATTGCATTATGGGCAGCATATGAATCTGCCTCTTCTAGTGATTGCTGTAGCATTAGGTATTTCTGTTATTTTAGGACTTTCGGGTCTATCCAGTCTGCTTGACCGGTATGTTGATTTCCGCTTAAACAATTTCGATGCATTGACAGGACTGCCGAACCGGAGGCAGTTTGAAA
The DNA here is from genome assembly GCF_036967045.1 of Bacillus sp. JJ1609. Classification (NCBI taxonomy): domain Bacteria; kingdom Bacillati; phylum Bacillota; class Bacilli; order Caryophanales; family Bacillaceae; genus Bacillus; species Bacillus sp. JJ1609. The sequence continues at coordinate 34,418 of NZ_JBALSS010000027.1, forward strand.
AAGTGATGAATTCTTCGGCAGTTGCCAGCTTGGCTATCATTCATTTACATGGATTGGAGAAGTGGAACAGCAGATATGGATACGAGTTTGGAGATGAGATCATTAAGGCGGTCAGCGAAATCATCGTGCGCCTTAAACTAGGGACTACGACCGTTTATAGGATTGAAGGAAACCGGTTCGCTGTAGCAACTGCCGATACCCGTGATTATGAAAAGCTTAAACTGTCGATGCTGAGAATCGCTTCCATTTTGAAGAAATCATTAGAGTTCAATGAGAAAAAAATTGTCGTCGATATGGTTTGTGCAGTTACATCTTCACATGCATATGAAAAGGCTGACTTGTTTGCAAACACTATGGCTGTACTTCATCACACAGACATTATATATAAGCATGAAGTCATTGAATATGACCCGGCCGTCCATACTTATGCATTTGAAAGGCATCTAGTCCAAGATATTGAGAGAGCAATAAATGAGAACGAACTATTTGTTGTATACCAGCCAAAAATATGTACAAACACGAATCAGATATTTGGAGTTGAAGCCTTACTGCGATGGGACCATCCTGTGCACGGGCTAGTGCCTCCAGCTGTGTTTATTCCGATCCTTGAGGAGAATGGCAAGATGCACGAGGTGACGGATTGGATCATTGATCATGTGTGCAAGCAAATCTCATTGTGGAACTCACAGGGACTTAAAGGCTTTAAAATTGCCATTAATGTTCCAGGTTCCTATTTTACTTCGCCGCTGTTGATGGAGATTTTAAAAGAGAGTGTCTCTAAATATGAGATTGAAAGTAACTATCTGGAACTTGAAATTACTGAGACAAGCGTAATCGATAATATTGAGAAAGCGATAAGGGCTGTAAGTGAGTTCAAAGAGTATGGATTTACCGTTGCCCTTGATGATTTCGGTACTGGTGTCTCCTCCTTGTCTTACTTAAAGCGCCTGCCGATTTCTACATTGAAAATTGATAAATCTTTTGTAGATGACGTGCCACAATCAGATAAAGACTCTGCCATTATTAAGGCGATCATTAGCCTTGGCCATTCTTTGAAATTAAAAGTGGTCATCGAAGGAGTGGAATCTGAAGAGCAAATTGAATTTTTATCTACAAATTCAGAAAATCCCATTATACAAGGCTATTACTATTCGAAACCGCTAAGAGCTGGCGAGCTGGTTGACTGGATAGATGATTTTGCTTCGGTGACTGGAGCGGTTTATAAATAATCTGTGCATTAATAAAATATAATGGGTTGAAACTTTATTTTTGAGAGTAAATCTTATAAAGGCATTAACTATAGGAGGAAGGTAAATGAATTTAAGCATTTCACAAATTAAAAAGAAGGCCCTTGCTTCATTAAAAGGGAAATGGGGCAAGGGAGTCCTGCTGACGATTACCGTTTTTTTAGTGACAACATTTGTTCCAATGATGGCGGAGATGATGATGAGCGGTGGATTTTCAGCCTGGGTCGATCAGGATGAACCATCCACTGCAGCAAATCTAATAAGTTTGTTTTTTTCATTCCTTTTCATCCCACTGTCAGTGGCTAGCTATTGGTTTTATCTTGTAATCGCGAGATGGAACGACCCGAAGATTTCTCAAGTATTCGCAGTCTATAAAGAGTGGGAGCTCTCGTTAAAAGTAATCGGCACCTCTATTCTTATGGGCATTTTCACAATGTTATGGACTTTATTATTGATTATTCCTGGAATTATTAAAGGCATTGCGTATTCACAAGCTTTTTTCCTGATGAAGGATAATCCTGAATACTCTGCACTAGAGGCGATCACCGAAAGCAGAAAGAGAATGAAAGGGTATAAGTGGAAATATTTCCTCATGAACCTAAGCTTCATCGGCTGGATCTTCATTGCTATTTTCACATTAGGAATCGGTTTCCTATGGCTAACCCCTTATATAGCCACAGCCAACGCCACCTTCTATAACGAGTTCATTGCACCAAGAGGCAATGATGAAGTAAAACCAGCAGATTTAGCTATTTAACACATTAAAGCGCTGGGGGTCTGACCCCCAGCGCTTTAATGCGATAAAGGGGTTTGGGATTTCAGGTGTTTTTAAAGGATATTTCTGTTAAATAGCGAATAGTAATAATTCTAGTCTTATAGAGAAATGAGTTGAGTTTATGAGCTATGATGAGTCGACGATCTATTTAATTGATCAAAAGGACGGGTTCTCTCCTACTTTTAGTCAGCTGGTATCCATGATGAATTATACGCGTGAAACAACGTTAAAAGCAGTAGAAGGCCTTTCTGTAGAGGAACTCGATTTCCTTGTGCATGAAGAAGCGAATTCGATTGGGATGCTGCTTGCTCATATGGCTGCGGTGGAGCGAATTTACCAAATCGTCACGTTTGAGAGACGCGACCCAACCGAAGATGAAGAAGAAGCGTTATCCGCAGGACTGGAACTTGGCGAGAAGGGAAGAATGACTATTAAAGGCAATTCTCTTGAGTATTACCTTGAAGATCTCCAGGCTGCCAGGAATGACACATTTAAAAAATTCCAATCTCTTAACGATGAGTGGTTGTTTGAGCAAACTGCATGGTGGTGGAACAAACCGGCAAACAATTATTTCAAATGGTTTCATGTGTTCGAAGACGAACTCAGCCATCGCGGACAAATTCGCATGATCAAGAAGATATACAGTATAGCAGAAGAAAATCAGCAACAATTAGTAAAGGAATAATCTAAAGTGCCCGCTAAACCTCGGTAATGGCGGGTCTTTATTTTGATTGTTATATTGATTGAAAAATCAGAAAACAGTATAATGTAGTTAATTCATTTTTTAGGGGGGAGCACGGATTGGATGAACAAACTCTATAAGGATTTCTTTTTCTTTCCTGATATTAGTATTTTAATAGTGTTAATTACAACAGGAGTGGGAGTGGCGATCTGGAAGGGCCTTACTCTCGGCATGATATTATTTCTAGTCTTCGGCATGCTGACTTTTGCCTTCAGCGAATATTTAACGCATCGTTTCTTTTTTCATTTAAAGCCCCCTAAAAACCCTTATTTTCTGAAATTCTTAAAAAGAATACACTATGACCACCATACTGATCCTAACAACCTCAACCTATTATTCCTGCCTTTATGGTACAGCCTGCCCAATTTTCTGATTCTGTCATTGATATTTTATTACTTTTCAAGGAGTTTCAACCACACCATTGTGTTTGGCACCGGCTTATTGGCGATGCTATTAATCTATGAATGGAAGCATTATGTTGCCCATAGCCCGATCAAGCCAAAGACCAGTTTCGGCAGGTGGGTAAAAAAGGTTCATATCCTCCATCACTTTAAAAACGAGAATTACTGGTATGGCGTAAGCACCCCATTCGCTGATTATCTGTTCGGAACCTTCAAAGACGAAAAAGAAGTCGAAACCAGCAAGACTGCAAGAGATCTTGAGAAAAGAGCTTAAATAAAGGTATCTGGTTACCTGACTGAAAAATTTCTTTCAGTGGGAGTTCAGGGACCTTTTTTATTTGACCAATTTTTTAAAAATTTGAAACTAATTTCCAATTAATCCGTATTACATAACAAGAAATATTTTGATATTGGGAGGTGCCCGTATAGGTTTTAAGTAAATGATTTTGAAAAAGGGTGAGAAGTATGGAGCTGTTTGGTATGCCATTAGAAACAGTTTATTTTTATGGTTTGGTCATCTCTGGAGCAATCACGATTCTTTATTTATTTTTTAGTGATCTTTTAGACGGGGTAATGGAAAGCATTCCACTGATCAATCCGACATTGATTTTTTCATTTATCACCATTTTTTCAGCTGGCAGCTATTTAGCTGAGGTTTTTACAGCTCTGCATAGTGGACTGATCGCAGGCTTTTCTGCACTTATTGCTCTTATTCTTGTGACTTTATTGAATGTTTTTGTCCTAATTCCCTTATCCAATGCTGAGGAGTCACTTGTGTACAAGGAAAGTGATTTAAGAGGGAGAGTTGGAACGGTCATCACAGCTGTTCCGGTTGATGGCTATGGAGAAGTATTGATCGAAAGTATTAGCGGCCGTATCTCTAAGCCTGCTACCATCTTCACGAAGTCTGAGATTCCATATGGTAAAAAGGTGCTTGTCATTGACGTTGAAAATGGTGTGCTTCAGGTAAAAGTCTACGAAGAGTTAGAGAACTTCATTTAGGGGGAGATAGAATGGATTTAATATTTATTGTTATTGGTTTTGTCGTGTTCTTGATTATTGCCTTGATTGCTGTTTTTATTACGAAATACAAGACGGCAGGACCAGATGAAGCTTTGATCGTAACAGGAAGTTTTCTCGGCAGCCGAAATGTCCATATGGATGAATCGAATAATAAAATCAAGATTATCCGCGGCGGTGGTACCTTCATTTTTCCAGTATTCCAGCAGTCCCGCCCGCTAAGCCTGTTATCGAGTAAGCTGGAAGTTACGACGCCTGAAGTGTATACAGAGCAAGGTGTACCAGTAATGGCAGACGGTACCGCAATCATCAAGATCGGCGGGTCAATAAGTGAAATTGCCACTGCTGCCGAGCAGTTCCTTGGTAAAACTAAGGAAGACAGAGAAAATGAAGCGAAGGAAGTTTTGGAAGGTCATCTTCGCTCTATCCTCGGTTCCATGACGGTTGAAGAAATCTATAAGAATCGTGATAAGTTCTCACAGGAAGTGCAGCGTGTCGCTTCCCAGGACCTTGCAAAAATGGGACTGGTGATTGTTTCTTTCACTATCAAGGATGTACGTGATAAGAACGGTTATCTAGATTCACTCGGTAAGCCGCGGATCGCGCAAGTCAAGCGTGATGCCGACATCGCGACAGCCGATGCGGAAAAAGAAACTCGCATCAAGAAAGCTGAAGCAGATAAGGAAGCGAAAAAGGCAGAGTTTGAAAGAGCGACAGAAATTGCTGAAGCTGAGAAAATCAATGGTTTGAAAATGGCAGAATTCCGCCGTGAGCAGGATATTGCAAAGGCACGAGCTGACCAGGCTTACGATCTGGAAAATGCCCGCGCACAGCAAGAGGTTACAGAACAGGAAATGCAGGTCAAAATCATCGAGCGTCAAAAGCAAATCGAGCTCGAGGAAAAAGAAATTCTTCGCCGTGAACGCCAATACGATTCTGAAGTCAAGAAAAAGGCAGACGCTGACCGCTATGCTGTCGAGCAATCAGCAGCAGCAGACAAAGCGAAGCAGATTGCTGAAGCTGATGCAAACAAGTATCGGATTGAAGCTATGGCACGTGCTGAAGCAGAAAGAATCCGTATGGATGGTCTTGCAAAAGCTGAAGCAGAGCGAGCACAGGGTGAAACTGAAGCAGAAATCATCCGTTTAAAAGGGATTGCGGAAGCCGAAGCAAAGGAAAAGATCGCAGAAGCGTTCGAACAGTTTGGCCAGGCAGCCATCCTCGATATGATCTTGAAAATGCTTCCTGAATATGCGAAGCAGGTTGCAGCGCCACTTGGTAATATTGATAAGATTACTGTTGTCGATACAGGCGGAAGCGATGCAAATGGCGGAGCGAACAAGGTAACGGGATATGCAACGAACTTAATGGCTACGCTTCAGGAATCCTTAAAGGCTTCATCTGGTATCGATGTAAAGGAACTGATTGAAAACTTTTCTGGCAAAGCGAATGTAAGGCACAGTATTGATGCCTTGACGACTGAAGTTCGTGATCAGAAGAATAGTGATATTGAGAGAATAGCAGATTAAACCAATTGTTTTAATTGGATTCAGGTTTTTTATGCTTAATAACTACAACAGGAAAGAGCTGCCCGGTATTTTTTTCCGAGGCAGCTCTTTTTTAGTTATAGGCTTTGTTAACCTTAACTATTGATTTCGCTCCAGGCACTCCCTATCCGCTGGCGGCCAGGGTAGCCTCTTTTAAGTTTTAATGCTATTCTTTTTTATCAGGTTTCAGCCAGTTTTCAAAGTAACCTGAGGTTTCCACACCGCCGGCAGCTTCGAAAGCTTTAATGAGGTCGTAGCCAGAAGCGTTTTTATTTGTATTCTCCTTGGCATATTGCTTCAATGCATTCCTGAACTTTCCTGTGCCTATCAGTTTCTCAAGCTCAACATACATGTCAGTGCCTTTTCCGCTGATAAGGACGCTGTAATCATTCATATTATTAAATTTTCCGAGCGGACTGCTGAGGTATTGGCCCTCAGCTTCAACTCTTGCTATTTCGGTCTGCATCTGGGCAATCTGATCAGCCGATTTGCTAGATCCGTACCCTCTTTCGGCCATGAATTTTTTCAATAAATAGCTTGTAATACCTTCGTTCACCCACGGTTCTTTGTATCCATTGCTTCCTACAGCGCCTGACAGCCATTGGCGAAGAACGGCGTCTGCCATACTGATGCTGCCTAAGTGATTTGTAAAATTATATCCTGGAGTAAAAATCATTCCTTGATAAGACATTTGTGGGCTGCTTTCAGCAGTACGGATAATGTCCAGCTCTTTGTATGGATAGGTCCCAAAATACTCCTCGAAATACTTCATTGATTGACCTGCAGCCATATTATTACGTTGTGCAGCTTCCTGGTCGTCTGTCGTTGGGCGTGACCAGATATTGATCATCGTGTCATCAGTCATGAAGATCTCTCTTGAGTAATATTGTTTATCCAACAGGACCAATGACAGATCCCTTACATTCTCAAGCTTGACTGCATACTTAACGGTATCACCCTGAGTTTCAATTTTTGCAGATGGCTCCGGTGCATTAGATACAATTTCATATTTTGCAGGTGCGGTCAGCGTAATATCATAATTCGCTATTTCCCTGTAAAATGGATTTCCGAAAGGTGTCAAGGGATCCAGGTTCCAGCCGTTTTTGTCGTAAACAGCCTGGGTCGGCAAAAAGTTCCCAAGCCAGACTGCAGCGTAGTCAAAACTTGTATTGCTATAGTTTTTTGGCAGTTTTAAGGTGAATTTAAAAGCGACCTCGGCTTTTTGCTTGACTGTCCAATTATCCATATCAATTTCTAGAATTGTTTTATCTACTTTAAAATCTGCTCTCTTGCTATTCACATATAAATCCTTGATTTCAATCCAACCCGGTTCTGGTGAAGGGCCAAGAATCATTTCCCAATCAATGCCCTCCAGTGGTTCCTGGAATTGGTTGGGGTAAAGGTGGAAATAAAGCTGATCCTGTTCTTTTCCGGTAGTGTTGGTCATTGTCACATTCAGAGTACCTTGCAGTGAACCCTCAGCTTCGTTATAGGTCAAGTATGCTTTATAATCCGTTGGGACAACATCTTTATTAGTAAAATCCGAGTGATAGATTTCTTTTCGATCTAATTTTGAAGAAACTTGGACAGACGACTGTTTAGCAGTCTGTTCTTTTGTACTGTCTGCATACTCCTGATATTGCGCATATCCATATACTCCAGCCCATAAGATTAACGGCAATGTCAATAGAGCAGTAAGCACAGGCTTAGGTTTCCGGCCGATGAACGAAGTCATTTTCAATAGGAATTTCTCAAATGCTTTATAAACTCTGAATTTAAGAAAGTATCTGCGCAGGGTTATTAGCTTGTTTCGAAATATGTCGCTAAAATAAATTTTTTTCTTATAATCCATTACCGCCTCGCGTTGGCTGCCAACCAAAACAAAACTCTTGGATTCCCTCACCAATGGAGGATTGAACACACTCTGTGTTGCTTGGACTGACTTTTGCTTTACAGGGATGACACCGGCAATTTGATCTTCGATACCTCTTTTTATCCAATTAATAATGAGGGCAATCACCGTAATAATCAGGATTGGGCTATAAGCCATCCATGGAGCACGTCTGATCAGCCAATAGTTCTGGCCTGCCATTCCCGCTAATTCATTTGAAATAGATCTATATATTAATCGTGGTGAATCAGTAATGGCAGTAGGGTGTGGTCCGCCCAAATAGATCGCGAAGATTCCCATGAAAGTCAGCAGCTGCAGCAATTGCAGCATTTGTTGTGCAGTGAGCAATAAAAAATGGGACTTAATGTTTGGCCATACATGCCTAACTAAAATATGGAGTTTTCCTCCTCCCATGAGCGTTGAGCTTAAGACAAAGGGCTCCTTCTTAATTTCTTCCACCATATCGGTGATAAAGTAAAAAACTCCTGGCAGACCGATTAAAATCAGTACAAGTACCTGGTATTCCAAAATGACTTTTGCTGAATAGCCCTGTGGTGCTGCTGCAATGGGAAGCATTAAAATGATTCCAGCGAGCAAAGCAGGTATGTACCTGAATGGCCAAAAGAATGCACTGAAGTACCGTTTGAATCCTGGCAACCATATAGCAGTCAATAATGCCAGAACCCCTCCAAGGATTAATCGTGCCAAAGTAATCCCAATAACGGCACCTAATGTGTACTTCACCCCTACAAGGACCAGATTCACCATGCTTCGCGCCCCTAAATCTGTACCAAGTGGGAAAACGAAGGATGGAGGGGCAGGAGGGGCGGCCACAAATTTCCCATTCTCATCGAATATCAACGGTTCATTGCTCTCTGGCATCAACTCTGTGGTCCAGCTTATTAAAAAGAAAATGAACAGGATTGCAAAGCCAACGATCATATTCCGATGTTTTAAGTTATGAATATATTTGAAAACGAAGACGAACATAGCTATTAGTTTTATTAAAATATCTCGTGCAAGCCTAAATAAATCAGCGGCAGCAGTCTTTAAATCTCCCTTACCTAAATTCTTGAAAAGCGACTTAAAGCCAGTAGTGATATCCTTGAAGTATAAATTCCTAAGAAATCCTGCAATAATCGCCAGGACATATACAAGTTTGCTAGTAAACAGCTTTCTCATATATTCAACCCCCGTGCATTTGCGGCTTTCTTACCAGAAAGGGTGACGACCCGTTCAAGGAGCATCACCGGTACCAGGAACACTCCGACATAAAAGAAAACCTGCACAGGAGACCCCCCTCGAGTTATCAGCAAATTATATAGTTCTTTTGTGTAGCCATTGAGTACAAACATTTGTTCAACGAGTACAAGATTGGTCGTAATCATAAAAATAATCGTTTTAAAGTGAATCGACATAACTGGGAGGATGTTTCTTGTTAAATGGACGAAAAGGATATGCAGGTTCGACAAACCTTTTGCCTGGCCCAAAAGGATGTAATGCTTTTCATACTCTTCTTCCATGACCTTTAATAGGTATTGCGCAAAAAACATCGAAGGCAGCAGGGAATTAATGATCATTGGGAAAATCAAAGGCTCCTTTCCTGCAAGTCCATACATTGTGACTAATCGAATTCCAAAATCCCGATACAGAGCAAAAAGGGACATTTGAATAATAAAGATAATCAATAAATCAGGCAATCCCTCAAAAAAGTTCAAAACATGCTTTAGCTTGGATCGGTTATTAAATGAAATGCTCATCAATATGTAGGCAATGCAGCTTCCTATAAAAATAGTAAAAATCAAGCTCATCAATATAATTTCTAATGAGTATGTATACCTGGCAATGACTGTTTCCTGATTCCATTTTTCAAAAAATATCCAGCTATCAGCTTCAAAAAATTGCAGGGTTGTAGCCGAAAAAGCCCTAAGGAAGTCTAATAGCTTAAAACCTAAGTGCTCGCTCCCGTCTGGACGGAAATTAAAAAGTTTAGGAAATGACATAAAAAATAACAGACCTGCTGCTGAGGTCAAAAGTAAAAATGGATAATGAATGATCTTTTTCATGGTTCCTCCTTTGGGAAATTTTTCTTTATTTATGATTTGACGTAGTATATTTATGAAAGGTTGCGTTTTTTATGAAATATTTTTTAATAATTTTGTGATAATTGCAAAAATAATGTAATATAGATTATAATAAACCGACTGTATAGTTTATATTAAATTAATAAAGAACGAGGGGGAACGAATATGGAACAGAAGGTTATGAATCAAACGATTGTCTCTGCTCTTGATAAGTTTCGTGAGCTCGATGAAAAAATCTCGCATTTTAATAGTATTTCCGGCCTGTTAAGCTGGGACCAAAAAGTAATTGCTCCCAAAAAGGGGAGGTCAATTTTTGCAAAGGCCAGCGGTACACTGAGGACAGAAGCATTCAAGCTGACTGTATCTGATGAAATGGGTGAACTGCTAAGCACACTTTCAACGCCAGAAGCTGAAGCTTACCTCGACGATGTGGCAAAAGCGCAGGTTCGGGAGCGAAAAGAATTTTATAACAGGTCCAAAAGGATTCCTGCTGAAATGATTAAGGATTTTTCTGTGTTGACTTCACAGGCTAATGACGCCTGGGAGGATGCAAGAGAGAACGATGATTTTGAAAAATTCCTGCCATATTTAGAAAAGATTGTGGAATTTAAAAGGAAAGCAATAGAAATTTATGGATATGAAAACCACCCGTATGATGCGCTGTTAAGTGAATACGAGCCAGGGCTGACAGTCGAAAAGCTTGATCCGCTTTTTGTGAAATTAAGAGAATCAAGCGCTGATTTGCTAAGAAGATTACAAAACTCTTCCTATAAGCCTTCTGCTGAAATTTTTGACCAGCCATTCTCAGTGGAGAAGCAAAAAGAATTTAATCGCTATATCCTCCCGCTCATCGGATTTGATATGGAAGCCGGCAGGCTGGATGAAACCGTCCATCCATTTGCACAGACGGTTAACACCGGTGATGTAAGGATTACGACCAGGTATCTGGAGAACAATGTCCGATCCGCTATCTTCGGAACGATCCATGAAGCTGGACATGGCATATATGAACAAAACATCAACTCGGAATATGAAGGCACTGTCATCCAGGAGGGAGCTTCTTTCGGAATACATGAATCACAATCACGCTTCCTTGAAAATATGGTTGGCCGCAGCGAGCAGTTCTGGAAGTATTTTTACCCAACGCTTCAGGAACATTTCCCTGAGCAGCTAGGTAGTGTAGAGTTAGATGAGTTCTATCGTGCTGTTAATGCAGTCCAGCCATCATTTATTAGAGTGGAAGCAGATGAGCTGACATATAATCTTCATATTATGGTTCGATATGAGATTGAAAAGGCGTTAATCGCAGGCGAAATCGAGGCACGTGACCTGCCAGCCATCTGGAACGAGAAGATGAATGAGTATCTTGGAATTACACCTGCCAGCAACAGGGAAGGTGTCCTTCAGGATATTCACTGGTCGTTCGGCGGCTTCGGATATTTTCCTTCTTATTCCCTTGGAAATCTCTATGCGGCGCAAATCCTGCACAAGATCCAGCAGGACTTACCTGACTTTTATGGCAGCATCGAGACAGGGAACTTCAGTGTCATCCAGCAATGGCTGAAGGAAAATATCCATCAGTATGGCATGCTATACACACCTAATGAATTAATTGTTAAGGTTACGGGAGAAGAGCTTAATGCGGATTATCTCGTACAGTATTTAGAAAAAAAATATAGCAAGGTATATAAACTATAAATCTCGTAGACAGATTATCAGTCAGAAAAAGAGGTTATATAAATGGCGCCAATTGTTTCGGATGAATATAAAGAAATGAAACGACAAGAGATATTGCAAAGCGCACATGCCTGTTTTGCTAAAAAAGGATTCGAAGCTTCGACTGTTGATGATATCGTCTCTCATTCAGGGATCAGCAAGGGTGCAATCTATAATTATTTTAAGAGTAAAGATGAGATTTACCTTGCTCTCATGGAGGGGCAGACAAATGAATCTGGCACCAAGTTCACCAGGGGAATTGCAAAATGTGAATCTGCATTAGAGAAGCTGAATTTCTTGATTGATGCCTATTTAAACAATGATCCGAACGCCGAAGAGAATAAAGATCAAGCTCTAGTGCATTACGAATTCAGGCTGTACTCCACAAGAAAACCAGAATTAAAAAAAGCGCTGACGGATCGCTATCAGGATTTCTTTGTTACTTTACTGACGGACATCATTGAAGAAGGGCAGGCAGCAGGTGAGTTCAAGAAAGGAATCGAACCAAAGGGGTATGCTGATATCTTTTGGGCAATGGTAAATGGAGTTACATTGCAGGCAACGATCCTAAATGCATATCACTATAAAGATATCCTAAAAGAAATGCAGACAATGTTCATTGAAAAACTTAAAGCATAACAAATCTAAAACCAGTGAGAAAGGCTGCTCACTGGTTTTTGTCTTATTTTAAGTCCATAACATTTTGTTTATAAACGGCTTTTTCCTTCAAAAGCTTCTTTAAAAGTGACTTATTTTTTCTGGCTGATAGAATGTAAAGAAAATCCCCTGCCATTATGTTTGTATTTCCTGTTGGTGCAATAAGCTTTCCTTTACGGATGATTGCGTTGACGAGCGAGCCTTCAGGAAAGGGGATATTGGCCAAAGTTTTTCCGATAATGGCGCTGTCACTTTCTATTTCATACTCGATCATTTCTGCATCGGCTTTTCCTAGCGATATGAGTTCAAGCGACTGCATAGGAGCAGTTTTCTTAGGTCCATTCAACCCGAGCCTAGCAGCAGCATATGGAATGGTTGTTCCCTGAATTAGGGCACTTGTCAACACAACGAAGAATACGACATTAAAGATTTGATGGCTGCCGTCTATTCCTGCCAATAAAGGAAAGGTTGCAAGGACAACGGGAACAGCACCTTTCAGGCCTGCCCAGGAAAGGAAAATTCGCTCTTTGTTTGTGAAATTCATATTTATTGTGGACAGGTATACTGCCACCGGCCTTGCCACTAACATGAGAATCGCTGATAAAAGGATTCCTTGAATAAGAATGGCAGGAGTGAAAAGTTCGGAAGGGAATACAAGGAGGCCTAGAATGACAAACATGAGGATCTGCATCATCCAGGCAAATCCTTCTGAAAAACGGAAGATAGAATGTCTGTATGCTATCTCCGCGTTGCCAATCATGATGGCTGCAATATAGACTGCCAACAGTCCGCTTCCGTTCAAAAATGCAGTAATACCATAGGTTAGCAAGGCAAAAGCAGTGGCGAATACTGGATAGAGGCCACTTGAATCAAGATTTATGGAATTAAGTGATGCAATCGCTATTTTACCGAAAATTACCCCGAGTAAGACACCCAATCCCATTTGCAAAAAGAAATCGCCGATTAAAGTCAGAATGCTTGCTTCGGGAACAGTGATTAGCTCGATCATTGCAACAGTTAAGAAGACGGCCATCGGATCATTTGACCCCGACTCTGCTTCTAATGTAGAACCGAGTTTTGGAGAGATATTTTGTCCCTTAAGGACAGCAAATACGGCTGCTGCATCTGTAGAACCGACGATGGCTCCAAATAAGATCGATTCCAGCCAATCCAATCCTAAAATCATTTTTGCCGCAACAGCAACAATTCCGGAGGTCAGTAAGACACCGATGGTAGCAAGTGATAAAGAGGGAACGATCACTGGACGGACATCCTTCCAGTTGGTTTGAAGCCCGCCTTCGAACAAAATAATCACAAGGGCGATTACACCAATCAACTGAGTCAGGGCTGCATTATCAAAATAAATAATCCCAAGCACATCGCTCCCCATTACCATGCCAACTAACATGAAAAGGATTAGGGATGGTACACCCAGCCTGGCGGAAAACCTTGTAGTCAATACTCCGACGATAAATAAAATGGCTGATAATAAAATGAATGAATCCGTGCTTAATATTGGTTCCTGCAATAAAAACTCCCCCTTAGAGATCTACATTTAATTTGATTTTTTCTAAATGGCTGTCAATTCCAATAAAATGAAGCGTTTCCGATGGAGAGGCATGGTGCAGCCGCTTTTGAATGAGTGAAATGGCAATGCCTTGAATGTAAGCATGGTATCCAAAAGTTTTCCGGAGAGTGGTCATCCCAACAGCCTCTTCGATTCCTGCTTCTTTTGCGGCAGCGTTAATGATTCGATAGGCCTGCTGCCTGGTGATTGGCTCACCTGTTTTACGGGACTTAAATAGATAGTCCGTATCAATTAGCGAATTTTCATTTATATATTTTTTCAGGATATTTTTTATTGTGAGATTTAGGTAAACAGGAGGACTGTGGTATTGGGGAAGGGACAGAATTTCTGTAATTTCTCCGTCGGCACCGTTGACTTCGTGAACGCGAAGGTGCAGCAATTCTTGCAGCTTTATGCCGGTATTGATGCCAAGTAAAAATAAGCAATAATCCCTTGCAGAATGTTCTTCTAAATACTCTTTCATTTTGATGATTTGCCACTTTCCTTTTATAGCGCCTACACTTTTCACATATTCACCTCCTTATGTAACTTAATTATATATTAATTTAACTTGTGTAACATAATTTTATGCCTACAAAGGGAGTTTTGTACTGCATTAAACCAATGGTATAATGAACAGTAATGAAAATTTGTTATTAGCAGGAGGCAATATGCTGACTTTTGAAGAAAAAATTGCAATCATTGAAACTTTTCCCGAGCTTGAACGCAAGAACGTATCATTAGGACGTGTCAATTTTCATTTTGAAGGAAGTATTTACGAAAAGAAAAATGTAGTTTATCATTTGCACCAAAATGGAAATGGATTCGTATATGCAGAATTTTTAAGCGGATATGATATGGATTCTAAAGGGATGGTAAATATCAGGGACTTTTCATCAGAAGAACTTAAGACAATCATCCGTCAATCCATAAAATCCCTTTCTCCCAACACAGATGTAGAGTCTGCGATTATTGAGGACAACGAAGAGGAACGCTGGATAAATTCAGAAAATCATACACTGATTCTCGTGAATGAAGATGATATGTGGAATGTATACGCTGGATTGAATCTCGATGGAACTTTCCTTTCGTATAATGAAGCCAAGCAGTATTTAGAAGAAGAAGGCTTCAGAAAAAGGTAATACCCAACATTTTAAAGTTACTAAACAAAAAAGGATGCCGCATTGGCATCCTTTTTTCTTATAGCTTAAAGTTCCCAGTCAGGTTTTCTAATTCCACCGCTGTCTGCTGAAGAATTTTCGTTGTTTCGTTTACGTTTTCAGCGATTCTTAACTGTTCCTGAGTTGATTGGTCTGTTTGGCTTGTGCCTGCAGCAATCTGTTGTGAAGCCTGGGAAACCGTATCAAGAGAGTTTGTGATTTGCTCGATTGCGATGACCTGCTGCTCGATGGCAGAGGCGATATTATTGGAGTTATCCTCGATCTCAAGCGTTGTTTCATAAATTTCATGAAGCGTATTTTTGGCATTGGTTGAAAGGTCTTTGTTGTATTGAACAGCTTCTCTTGTTTTTGAAATATAGTCTACTGCGTTACGAGTACTGTTAACATTCTCATTAACGATGGTAATGATGGTCGAGGCTGATTTTGCGCTTTCCTCTGCCAGTTTCCTTACTTCATTCGCTACTACTGCAAAGCCTTTCCCATGGTCGCCTGCTCTTGCAGCCTCTATGGCAGCATTTAATGCTAATAAATTTGTTTGGTCGGAAATAGTATTAATGATTTTTACGAATTGAGTAATTTTATCTGATTGCTTTTCAAGCATGATGATAATGTCCGCTAACTGGTTTGTATTGTCTTCAACAAGTTCAAGCCCTGCAAGCATCTCATCGATTCGGACGGTTCCTTCTTTAGAAGTAACCGTGGAGTTCTTGGCAATGAAGCTTGCCTGCTGGGCAGAAGCATTAATCTCTTCGATTCCCGCGTTAATCTCTTCTAGAGTAGCTTGCATTTCTTCAATATTTGCGTTTTGTTCCTGGGTACTTGCGGCTGCCTGCTGGTTGGCTGCAGTCAACTCTCTGATTGCATCAACAGAGCTAGAAGCAACATTTGACAAGGCAAGGGTTTCGCTCGTAACTTCTCTTGAACTAGTTTGTACCTGTGATACAACATTTCTAAGTGATGCCGTCATTGTATTGATGCTTTCAGCCAATTCACCGATTTCGTCTTTCGATTTGACGTGAATGTCACTTCGAGATAAATCGCCTTTTGCAATATTTGCTGTTAAATCCTTAATCTTGTTGAGCGGTCTGATCAGCATGGAAATTAACAGATACATGGCGATGCTTGAAATTGTGAGGATCACCAATGCTAGAATCCATATACGCGTTACTTCTTCATTTATCTTTTTATTGACCTGGGTAACATCAAAGTCGACTCCGTAAAGGGCGATTACATTTCCGCTCATATTCGTAATTGGTGCGAAACCAGTTACTTTTTCGCCTGTTTCAGATTTATAAACATCTGTCGTTGTCCGCTCATTATTTTTCACAGCCATAAGGGCAGCTTCATCGAAAGCCTTACCGCCAGAATACTGGGAGCCATAAGTGAAATCCTTGGTGAGCATGACGGAACTCATTGTAGGAATGGTCAGTTTTTCACCATCCAGAGTGACCAAGTAGAGATTATGTATTAATGGATTATCTTTTAAAATCTTGTTCATTTGTTTCTGCATGGTTGTAACACCAGGATTATTCTTGGAAGGGTTGCTGATGATTGTCTGGGCTTTCCCTGGGGTAATTTGATCTGATAATAAACTTGATATCGTATTTAATTCAGCTTCCATTGATTCAACATTGCTCTTTTTGATGACGTAATAAGCTAAAGCAGATGTAGCCAATGCCATTATCAGCATAGAGATTACACTTAAGGAAACGACTTTGAATTTCAAGCTCATATTCTTCTTCACCCGTTTTTTGTCAGGTTTCTTCTTGCTAGCACTTTTAATCGCTTTGTTTTTCTTTTTTATAAGCAATTCTTTCACTCCTCTGTTCATGCATCGTACGAATGGTTATTAATAGTTCAATAGTTATATTTATTTTCGGCAAGATTTGGGCTAAGTTAAGGGAATTGATGCAAAAAATAAACAATTTGTTTCTAAATTGACTATTCTGCTAATCTCTTATATACTTATAGGTAATTAAATATTCTCTTTTTAAAGGGGAGTAGCTGCTACAATAAAGTCGTCATTACGAGATTGCATCTCCGGCTTTATTGGCAACATGGACGTTGTTAGCAAGACCTTTACTATTTTGGTAAAGGTCTTTTTCTATGCATTTTTAGGCCTTTACCCTTATGGTAAAGGCCTTTTCTATTGGCCATGAGAATATTTGGTTAAAAAATGAACTAGGAGGATTTTTAATGGACATCTCAATTTTGCTCGAATATAGCTGGGTACTACTTGTGCTCATCGTTATGGAAGGGCTGTTAGCAGCAGACAATGCACTTGTCCTCGCAATCATGGTGAAACACCTGCCAGAGGAAAAAAGGAAAAAGGCTTTATTTTATGGATTGGCCGGTGCCTTTGTGTTCCGATTCGCATCACTCTTCATTATTTCGTTCCTTGTGGATGTATGGCAGGTTCAGGCCATCGGCGCCCTGTATCTATTGTTTATGTCAGTGAACCATATTCTCCGAAAAACGATCTTTAAGAAAATAGAGCATTCGGATGAGAAGCCTTTAAAAGAAACAGCGAAAAAGAGCGGTTTCTGGATGACAGTTTTAAAAGTTGAAGTTGCTGACATTGCCTTTGCTGTAGATTCAATTTTAGCAGCAGTAGCATTGGCTGTAGTGCTTCCGGAGACACCACTTCCGGAAATTGGCGGAATGGATGGAGGCCAATTTCTCGTGATTTTTGCCGGCGGAATGATCGGATTGATCATCATGCGATTCGCTGCAAATATGTTCGTTACTTTACTGGAAAAAAGACCTGGACTGGAAATTGCCGCATTCGGCATCGTCGGCTGGGTAGGAGTTAAGCTTGCTGTTCTTACACTTGCGCATCCTGCTATTGGTGTCTTAAGCGAAAGCTTTGCACACTCAACTGAATGGAAGCTTACTTTTTATGCAGTGTTAGTCGGTATTGCTGCAGCAGGCTGGTTTTTATCAAATGAAAAGGCTACTGAAGGAGCCAGAAAGGCATCCTGAATACAATACGGTAAGGTAAAAGAATCCCTGAAGTGTAGCTATCCTTTTTAAGGCAAGCTGCATTTTGGGGTTTCTTTTTTACATTTGCTCCTTGTCTTTTAGAATTATTGTTTCCAGAGTAGAAATATTTAGTGGTTATTTTGAAAAGAAAACGAAATATGTATGATTTTTAGCGATTATGCGTTAGTTGGTTCTTATAGGGGTATATTAAAAAAATAATTAACACCATCATTCATTTAATTTATGAACTTATTTTTTGTTATAGGAGGTGTTCGCCTTACAAAGTAAGGCTTGCCAGTGATTATTACAAATTTGCTTTTAGTTGCACTATTAATCGCATTAACAGGCTTTTTCGTGGCAACTGAATTTGCCATTGTAAAAGTTAGAACTTCGAGAATAGACCAGTTAGTTTCAGAAGGTAAGAAGGGAGCAGAGGCTGCAAAGCATGTTACGTCACATCTAGACGAGTACCTTTCTGCCTGCCAGCTTGGAATCACCATTACCTCACTAGGATTGGGCTGGCTGGGTGAACCGACTGTTGAAGCAATGCTTCATCCACTATTTGAAAAATGGGACCTCAATCCTTCACTATCACATATTTTATCATTTGGGATTGCGTTTGCATCTGTAACCTTCCTGCATGTGGTTGTGGGGGAATTAGCGCCGAAAACAGTTGCGATCCAGAAAGCAGAGACCGTCACAATGACCTTTTCAAAGCCTATTATTTTATTCTATAAAATCATGTATCCATTTATATGGGTTTTAAATAATTCGGCACGTCTGCTGGCTGGATTGTTTGGTCTTAAACCAGCTTCAGAGCAGGAATTGGCACTTTCTGAAGAGGAATTGCGTATCCTGCTTTCTGAGAGTTATGAAAGCGGGGAAATTAACCAGAATGAATTAAAATATGTAAATAATATTTTTGAGTTTGATGAGCGGATAGCCAAGGAAATCATGGTGCCAAGGACAGAAATCGTCACTTTGGATATTTCTGATACCATCGACACGATCATCGACGTAATTCAACAGGAAAAGTATACACGCTATCCAGTTATTGAAGGCGAAAAGGATAATGTACTGGGCATGATCAATATTAAGGAAATTCTTACGGCAAAATTGACACAAAAGGATCTGTACAAGGAATCTATATTGAAATCATTCGTAAAGCCCGTAATCCGTGTCATTGAAACCATTCCGATCCATGACCTTTTGGTGAAAATGCAAAAGGACCGTATCCATATGGCGATATTAATCGATGAATATGGCGGTACATCTGGACTCGTTACTGTCGAGGATATTCTGGAAGAAATCGTCGGCGATATTCGCGATGAATTTGATGCAGATGAAATCGCGGAAATCAGGAAAGTAAAAGAAGGCCACTACCTGTTCAGTTCAAGGGTATTAATTGGCGAGGTCAATGATTTACTTGGTACCCATCTTTCAGATGAAGAGGTAGATACAATTGGCGGCTGGTTTATGACTAAAAACTTAGATGCTCAAATAGGGGATGAAATAGAAGAAGAAGGGTACCTTTTTAAAATTATCGAAATCGATGAATATCATATTTTATATTTGGAAGTAACTAGGGTAGAAATAGGTTAAAGCCTCTTAAAAGGGGCTTTTCAGTTTGTCGACAAATATACAGTTCACCGACCAGATATTAAAACCCTGTTGATTGGAGTGGAATGCGAAGCGCCTGGAACGCAAATCAACAGACCAGTTTTAAAAATCAATTAAATAAAAATAGCTAAAGACAAACTTGCTTTTCCGAGTTTGTCTTCAGTCTGTAAAGCCTCTTAAAAAAGGGCTTTTTATTTTGTTGTAAATCTATGTGAAAAAAGGCACAACCCGGTAAGTTTTTTAGTTTAATCATTAGCTGTGGCTAATTTTGGCAAGTTCAAAAAATGTTTCGAATTCTTCTTGGAGTGGGTATTAACATCACTACCGGGACAACCGGATGAATCGTAAAAAAAGAAATGGAGGAATTACACATGACTAAAAAAGTAGTTGGAGTATACGATAATCAAACAGAATTAATCGAGGCAATTGAAGAATACAAAAACAATGGATATGCAGTTCAGGATTTCTCAATCATTGGAGACACTACGGAGCTATCATCAGCACTTGAGAGCAGAACTGGTGTTACAACTGAAAACCTTGGCACAAATGATACTTATGATCATAAAGAAGGAGGTTTCTGGCAGAGCTTAATGACAGCATTTGATGCTGACAGAAACCTTGGGGGCAACGAACCATCCATTTCAGACCGCTTAGTGGGCCTTGGACTGACAGACGATGCAGCAAATGAATATGAAGAGGATGTACGAGCTGGCCGAATCATCTTGTTAGCTGAAACGAATGCATCTGGATTAACTACAGAGCAGACAGGCTATGTAGCTGATACATCTGTTACAAACACAGGAGTTACAGGTGCATATGATGACACAACAGTGACAAACACAGGAGTTACTGGTGAGTATGATGCCAATCGTTATGACAACGATGAACAGACATTAAGGTTAAGAGAAGAACAGCTGGATGTATCAAAGGAAACTGTCCAGACTGGTGAAGTAGAAGTGCACAAGCATGTTGTCGAAGATCAGCAGAAGGTCAATATCCCAGTAACTCGTGAAGAAGTTTACGTTGAACGACGTGAAGTAAACGAAGCGGCTTCTGATGTAGACTCAGTAATCGATGACGGTGAAACAATCCGTGTACCAATCATGGAGGAAAAAGTAGAAGTCACTAAAAAGCCTGTCGTGACTGAAGAGCTTGTCATCGGCAAGCGAGAAGTAACCGATACAGAACAAGTGGTTGAAACTGTTAAACGTGAGGAAGCCCACCTTGAAACAGACGACGACCGCATTGTAAATGACTTAGATCTTAAAACCGATAACAATCGTCCTGTTAATGACTCTGACCTTGATCGCGATGGATTTAAGGACAGATAAAGAACTGTTAAATACTAATATGTAACCGACAGGCTTTGTGCCTGTCGGTTTTGTTATGTAATAAAGAGAACACTGAAAAGGAAAACTAAATGAAGCTGAAAAAGCTTTGTTCATATATGAAAGAGAATAAATAAGAAAGTATGATGGGTGAACGAGTATCCCGAACTCAACCTAAAGATTTTTGAGAGAAAAAAGAAAAGACGCCCCGAAAGGCGTCTTTTCTGCGTATTGAGGCGACGGACTGCACGCCACATCGTGCATTTCCATAAAGGAGTGTCTGTCGGCTTACACAATTCAGCTCATCGCTCCATTACTATAACATTGATAATGCCTTATTTGCAAGTGGAAGAATTTTCAGTGGATGAATCTGTATGTTTACGAATTAGCAATAACAGGGTAAAAAAGGTGGAAATCAAAAGAGAAAGGATAACAGCATGAGGAAAAAAACTGCGTTTATTTTATTCCTAATTACTATACTAGCGATTCTGGCTGCCTTTTCGTTTTACGATAAAAAACAAGCGAAGGACCAGGGGGATAAGAAGGTAGTAGCATTTGGTGATTCACTGACATACGGATTCGGTGATGAAAAAGGTTCTGGTTATATCGATACACTTGAAAAAAAGTTAAATGAACAAAATAAAGAGGATTTTGATTTTACCAATGAAGCTATATATGGGCTTGAATCCTCCGGGATCTTAAAACAATTCTCAGATATTAGTGTAAGCAGCAAGCTCGATGATGCGGATTATTTTATCCTGTTTATAGGAACCAATGATTTACTTAACAGCAATGGCGGGAACCTTAAAAATCCCAAGCATGAGGAGATTGATAAAGGTAAGGAAGTGTACCTCCAAAACCTGAAGGCAATTATCAACATCCTAAAAGAAAGAAATGAAGATGCACCAATCCTGCTTCTTGGGCTCTATAACCCGTACCCGGATTCGAAGCAAATAGAAGCCATCTTAGATGATTGGAACAAGGATATTATTAATGTCGTTCAGAAGGAAGAACAAATCATGTATATCCCTACAAATGATCTATTTAAAGGCAAGGAAAAGAAGAGCTATTTCAGCGATTCACTTCACCTGAATGACAGAGGCTATAAATTGATTGCGGATCGAATTCTAGAGAAATATGATTTTAATTAAGAATCCACCTGCCTGGCGAATGCTTTGCCAGGTTTTTCTTTGAAACCATTTATGGATGTAATTCGTTATATAATAATAGAAGAAGAGATTAAGTGAAAGGAAGCAAAACGTGAAAATTAAACTATTTGGAAGTGCGTTCATTTCTTTCATATTAATATTGATGGCGCTTATGTTATATTATCAATTTCTAATAAATCCAGGTATCAATGAAAATGTCCCTTTGCCACAGGATTTGCATCCAACAGTACAACAAAATAAAGAAACATTGATCCAGCAGGCAGCTGATAAAGGAATAACGGTGATAGTAACGGATGGTTTCCGCAGTTTTCAGGATCAGGATCAGTTATATGAAAAAGGCAGGTCAGTGGATGGTTCAATCGTTACACATGCCAAAGGCGGAGAGTCATTTCATAACTTTGGCTTGGCGATTGACTTTGCCTTACTGACCGCAGAAGGTAAAGCGATTTGGGATACAGCATATGATGGTAATGGGAATGCGCAATCGGACTGGATGGAAGTCGTAGCGATAGCGAAGGAGCTAGGCTTTGAATGGGGCGGAGACTGGACACATTTTAAGGATTATCCACATTTAGAAATGCGATTCGGACTGTCGATCAATGAGTTGAAGCGGGGGAAACGTCCTCCGGAAAATTCACTTACTGCCTCAAAGAAATGAATATACAAAGCATGGGCATCACTAGTAAAAGTGATGCCCATCTTTTAGTTTTAAAATGATGTATGATTTATCAGCAAAAAGGAGATGGATTCATTCCATCTCCTCGGAGGTCAGTTGTCAGAGGCTCAGGGTTTCAGGTTCACCATCGTCATTCATCAACCGGATTGTATCTGCCTTTATTTCTAAAATAATAAAATTAGGGTCTTGCGGGTTTTTAATCCACTTTTCCATTTTTTCGTTCCAAAATTTATCCTTCAGATTCTGATCTTCCCTGATAGATGCTTTACCCTGCACTTCAATGTAGGCATCGCCCATCCCATCCCCTTCATAACCAAGCAGGATATGAACATGAGGATTCTTTTCAATCTCCTCAGCTTTATACGTTTCCTTGCTGGTAGGTGTGTAAAGGGTCAAATCCTCATTAAAAAAAGTCATGTAGCGAGAGTGTGGTTTATTACCTTCCACAGTAGCCATCGAGCCGACCTTTGATTCACCAAGAACTTTTAAAATCCTGTCTTTTAATTTTTGATTGTCCATAATGATTCCTCCTTCAGGCTAATGGTTTTAATATTCTCGATAATGCAGAAGTTAACCCTTTTTTTACACTTTTTAAAAGCCCTGGTTTGAGCAGGGCAAAGACTGTAGACAAAACTCGATGAAAATCGTGCTTGCCAACAGTTTTTTTATTTTGGTTGGATGTAAAATGGGTCTGTTGATTTCAATTCCAGGCGCAACGCATTCCGCGGGGCTGGCGCTGAGCCCGCAGGAGTCTACGCGCCATCCACTACAATCAACAGGGTATTAAAAATCAACATTCAGCTTTAACAGAGCCTCCACATTAAAAAAGCCCTGTTTAAGCAGGGCATCATTTTATAAATCATTATCATAATCAACATTGAACTTTTTCTCGCTTGAAGATGAGTCCTTTGTATGATGCCCATCCTTTTCTTCTTTCTTCTCCTGTTTAAGATCTTCCATCGGAATTGGATCCACCGTTAATTCGCTTTCGAATCGATCATGAAGACTTTTTGTTGTTGTTTCATATTGCTCGGGATTGTCCATGTTTTGTGTGTTATCAACAGGCACTGGTTTTTTATTGTCCCTTTCCATTTTTACCACCTCATTAATTATTTTTGCTGGGTGAATCTTGACTGTTAACTTTCTCTAAAGGCACTCGCTTTCTCGGGCGGCACAGGGAGCCTCCCAGGTGCATACAGTCTGTGATGATAATATAAAATTACCCTCTTGTCTGGATATGAAACTAGTGTGGAAATACAACTTTCTATTAGTGTTTTTACAAACCAAGCAACGTACTTTCACTACTCAGGGAACAGATCAAAGTCTTATAGCTACGCATCCCTCATATAGTTAATTATGCGAGTCTAATTAACGGAATATGGAGGGGGAGAGTGATGATCATTATCAGGTTTCCAGATGCTCTCGGCAGCCAGAAGCTCCAGAGTTTATCTGGAAAACAAAAAGAGATATATGAATACCTGGACAGAAACTTGACCATGTTTGAGTATGAAACCACCAGTCAACTCCTATTTGAAATAAGGCTTCGTGAAAATATCGTTGAATCTGCAATGAAGCTAAAAGACAGTGGTGTCGCTTTTACTTCATTTACCTATTCCAAATTCAATCCAGTTTACTGGACCAGGGTCCCCAGTGGCTATTTTTTAAAACCTAATGTGCTGCCCTCCGCCGCAATTAATGATATATATATAAATGGCCAGGAATATGGATTTGAATGTTCAACGGCAATGGTGGTCATTTTTTATAAAGCTGTATTGGATTCAATAAGGTTGGCTGATTTTAATCATTTATTTGGCGGATTGCTTGTCTGGAATTGGAATTATGATTCAGATCTGGCAATCATAACGCTCGAGGGCAATGAGTTTATTCCAGGCGACGTAGTATACTTTATGAATCCGGATTTTGATAAGCCAATTTGGCGAGGAGAGAATGCTGTTTATCTTGGCAAGGATTTATATTTTGGTCACGGAGTGGGAATTGGAACTGAAGAAGAAATGGTTAAAGCTCTTAATACACTACGCAAGGAAGGTGCTGTAACTTCTGCTTATATGCTCCAGCAGCATAGCCGTTTGAATTTTAAGTATTTGTCCCAGTTTTCAAGCAAATAATCCCATATACATGTTAAAGACTGGCTATGTGCTGGTCTTTTTTGCTATTTCATATTCCTCATTTTACTTAAATCAAAATCAAGTAGAATTTATAAGGCATAGTTTTAAAAATTGGGGGAATAAAAAAAGAGACATAATATATACATTTCTAAATTCCATTTGTGGAATTTATGGGCATGTTAAAAAGGGAGTTTTGGAAATGAGATTATCGAAGGTGCTTGATGCCCTCGACGGCTGTATAAAAAATGCAAGATATGAAAAAGACCCAGATCTTGCCGGAATACAAATGGATTCGCGTAAGGTAAAACCAGGAGACTTATTTGTTGCGATAACAGGCTTTCAAATAGATGGTCACAAATTTATTAAAGAGGCACTCGAAAAAGGCGCATCTGCCGTTATTGGGGAAATTGAGTTGAATCTTGCAGTTCCTTATATACAGGTAATGGACAGCAGGATGGCACTAGGCAAGGCGGCCAGTGTATTTTATAATCATCCATCGAGAAATCACAAGGTAATCGGGATTACCGGAACGAACGGAAAAACGACCGTCTCATATATATTGAAGCACATTCTTGAACATGCAGGTAAAAGCTGCTCATTATTGGGAACAGTGTCTTATATTATAAATGACAAAGTGTACAAGCCCTCAAATACTACACCTGACGCACTGCAGATCCAGGAACAGATTGCTAAAAGCAAAGATGAATTCGTTGTCCTTGAGGTTTCTTCCCACGCTCTTAAGCAACACCGCATTGAAGGGTTAGAGTTAGATTATGGATTATTCACAAATCTTTCGCACGATCATCTTGATTACCATCCAACAATAGAAGATTATTTTGAAGCAAAAACGCTTATGTACAATTACATGAAACCTAATGGTGCAGGGATTGTCAGTAGATTAAGCGATTGGGGAGACGAGCTGACCCGCATGCTTGCAGTTAAAGAAATTCCTGTCTATTCTATTGGATATGAC
The DNA here is from genome assembly GCF_036967045.1 of Bacillus sp. JJ1609. NCBI lineage: Bacteria > Bacillati > Bacillota > Bacilli > Caryophanales > Bacillaceae > Bacillus > Bacillus sp. JJ1609. The sequence continues at coordinate 60,120 of NZ_JBALSS010000027.1, forward strand.
GAGGGCAATGACCTGAAAATACAGGACATAACATTGAATGGACAAACTAAATTTGATATTAAACTTGGTAAAGCCGTTTATACAGTAACTTTCCCATCACCTGGCCTGCATAATGTTTATAATGCGGCCATGGCCTTTTTAACTGCTGTTAAAATAGGCATCAGGCCGGAGGCAATCATCGAAGCGCTTAACTCATTCCCTGGTGTGCCTGGCCGATTCGAAATGATATCACACCCAGAGGGAGCAACATTTATTATCGACTATGCCCATACAGAGGATGCGATAGAATATTGCCTCCAGGCTGCAAAGGAACATAATGCAGCGAAAATCAAGCATATATTTGGCTTTCGGGGAGATAGGGACAAGAGTAAAAGAGAACCTATGGTTAAGGCGTCAGCCATGCTAAGCGACGAATTCATTTTGACTTTTGATGATTTGAATGGTGTTCCCCCAGAGGAAATGCTTAATGAACTCCAAAAACTCAATGATAAATTTGGCAGCAATAAAGGGCGGATTATCACCGACAGGACTTTGGCAATCCAGTTGGCCTGGGAAAATGCCAAGAATGGTGAATGGATTCTGATTACCGGAAAAGGCCCTGAAAAATACCAATCAGATTACGAACTTCCTGCCTCATCCGATAAAGAGACATTATTGTATCTGCAAAAAATGAAAAGTAAAGAAAAGGTAATTGGTTAAAATTAAAACAGGCTGAGTTACATACAGCCTTTTTTTTGTTTAGCAATAGGATGGTCTATTCATTTTTAAAGAAACTTCATCAAAATGGCTTTGTTAATGGGCAATGTTGATTTTTAGCACCTGTCGATTGGAGCGGAGGGCACTCGACTCCT
>NZ_JBALSS010000027.1:61031-95235 GCF_036967045.1 Bacillus sp. JJ1609
AAGCGAGTGCCTGGAGCGGAAATCAACAGTTATGGATCACAGAGCCATAAAAAAAGAAATTCAGTATTGCCAAGAAATTAAACTCCATCAGTTAAAAAGACACAAATTATTCTTCTTAAAATGACAATAATATGAAATGTGAAGTGAGTCACTCCTATTTTTTCCCTGCTTCTTTTAAGATAAAAGTAAGTTAACACATCCTTAATAACTGGGAGGAGGTATCTCAATATGAATAAAAATGAAATTTATAAACTGCTCGAAGAAGTGGAAGAACCAATGCTTGGAGTGGATATTGTGAACCTGGGTCTAGTATATGAGGTTTGTGTCAAGGACGATGATGATGTTGAAATCGTCATGACGACCCGGAATGAAGATTGCCTTCTGGCCGATTATATTGCGCTGTCCGCTCGGGAACATTTGGCTGAACGTATTGGCAATTATGATAAGATCGATATAAAGATGGTGTCTGCTCCAAAATGGACACAAGATCGAATGTCTAGATACGCGAAGTATATACTGGATTTGTAAAAGGGATTCTACAGACTAAAAAGTTGCCGCTTAGTAACTTTTTTAGTCTGTTTACGTATACATTAATGATAAAAAATGAAAAGCCAATTAGAGGAAATAAAGTAGAATTGTTTCCATACCCCAATATATTTTGACCTTCTAACGAATTGTCTTTTAGAATAAGAGTTGGGTTAGTATTGGAGGCATCATGATGATCTTAAAAAGAATAGCTGGCATCAGCATGTGGAAATTGAACAGGACATTAAAAAAATTAGCATTTGCCAGAATGGAACTAGAAAAGCAGATGCGAAAAGAATTGATTGTCGTACTGCTGGAGCCGAAAAAAGAAAAAGTGCTTACTACATCTGAAGAAAAGAATGAAATCGAACAAACGGTTATGTCACTTAATGGTTTTGAGACATTAAGACTGTGCCTGCTTGAAGATTGTAAACCAGTGTACAGGGAGAAGGTTACTCAGAACGGTGTTTCGAGGTGGCTGGAAATACCGGTTGAACCACTAATTACATACGAATTCCTGAATGAAGCGTCTAGAAATCATGAACAGCTGATCGGGTAGGGTGAAGCGAAAAGGAGCCAAATTGGCTCTTTTTTTATGGTCTTTTCGTAAAGATTTTTCATTTGCTATTTGAATTGATTACCTTGAAACCTTGCATTACCGGTGAAAAACTTTGTTAACAAAACGGTCCATTTGATGAAAAGAATATAGGCTCATTTTTTTTCGGGCGTTTAATTGCACAAATGTCTATGCCTGAATAGGATATAGGGACATAAAAAAAGGAGGTTGTTACGATGAGTGATTCACACGGATTTGGCAGCGGTTTCGCTTTGGTAGTTGTTTTGTTCATTCTCTTAATCATAATCGGAGCGTCTTGGGGTTTCGGTTGCTGCTAAAAATTGAATAATCCATTGCTTAAAGGAGGTCATACTATGTACGGTGGTTGCGGTTGCGGCTATGGAGGTTACGGCTATGGGGGAGCAGGCTATGGCAGCGGTTGTTTTGTGTTAATCGTTGTCCTGTTTATCCTTTTAATTATTGTTGGGTGTTCTTTCCATCATTAAGAAAAAAAACAGGGGAGTGCTTGGAATATCCAAGCACTTTTTTGCTGTTTGAATAGTTCAATGGATTTAAGTTAGTCATTAAGGATGATGGCAAAAAATAGCCAACCTGTTATATTAAAATAAAATAAAAAAATTCCGAAATTAGTGATTCTTTTTTTACGCTCATTCGTCTAACTGTTTGGAAAAAGGGGGGAGAAATTTGCGCGATCAATACAGTATTCTTTTCCAACAAGTTTACGAGGAGTACAGTGACAAGGTTTATGGTTATCTCCTATTGCTGACAGGAAAAAAAGAAGTAGCGGAGGATTTGACCCAGGAAACCTTTTTAAAAGTGTACAAGCACTTGGAACATTTCAATGGTGATTCACAAATGTTTACCTGGTTAGTGAAGATTGCCAGAAACGTCGCAATCGACTATTTAAGAAGGGTGAACAGGCTGCGTTTCTTTTCGCTGGACAAGTTTTCCATCCAGTCCACCCAGCCATCACCAATTGAAATCATCGTCAAAGGGGAAAAAACTTCTCTCTTGTACAAAGCAATTAAATCTTTGAAGCTAAGTTATCAAGAAGTATTGATTTTAAGGAAAATTAAAGAGTTTTCAATAAGGGAAACTGCTGTAATTCTTGGCTGGAGCGAGAATAAAGTAAAAATCACAACATCCAGGGCAATGGCTGCATTAAAAAAAGAGTTAAAGAGAAGAGGCGAATTAATTGAAGAGATCATTTGAACTTGAAGATAGCTTCAGGAGTCTTAATCATATACCAAGGTCTGAAATTCAAAAGCGTAAAACCTATAAAAATATATTGGAAACTGGAAGGCCGAAAAAGCATTCTCGGGAGTTTTTTAGGGGCTGGACCGGAACTCTCTTGACAATTACCATGCTGCTGGTCAGTTCAAGTTTCCTATATATCCAAATTATCAACCCGGTGAATAGCCAGCAATACTCTGTAAAACCAGTGGATCATTTTGCGGCAGGGAAGGTAGTAAGAACTTATTTGACAAAGTCTGATTCAGATCATTATTTTACCCTTCAAAGTAATCCGACCAGACCAGGAGTAACAATTTTAGATGACGAGATCTGGATGGGAAACATTAACGAGGCCCTTACTGGAATGACTGCTGTCCCAAAAGCGCCAAGCGGGAAAATTTTATATGATTTTTTGATTATTTTTGAAGGCAGGGAGCCAGCAGAATGTAAGCTCTGGATCAGTGAAAGAGAATTATATATTAAGGAACTCAAGGGTGAGCAGGTCTTTAAAGTCGATGCAGGACCAGCAGGCATGATTATAAAAACAGTGGAAGATATCGAAAAACGGGTTCGATTTTAGAACCTGTTTTTTATTTTGATTTAGCTTGTAAAAAAGTTCACTTAGCTGAAATTGGAGAATTATTTATGAGAAAACAATGGATGCTACACAAATTTTAAAAAAATTGGCGTGCTAAAGGTCATTATTGATTTATAGCAAATGTTGTTTGGAGCGGAAGATACTCTCGGCTACTTGAAAATGCTACCGCATTTCCTTTGTGCTTGGGTAATTTCAAGGAAGCTTTTCAAAGTCCTGCGGGCTCACCGGCCTCCCGCGGAAAGCGAGTCCGTGGCGCGGAAATTAACAGTCTAATTTTACATAGCCAAAAAATTAAATGTTTATCAATGTTTATGAACGGGTATTAGTTAGCTTGTATTTAATATATCAACTTGAATATACAGGGGGAGAATCATGAAGAGGGGTCTGGCATTAATTCTTGTATCATTTTTATTAATTGGTCTGCTTGCAGGATGTTCAGGAGAACAAAAAGCAGAGGCTGAAAAAACGAAGGATGGGAAGGTCATCGTCAATTTCTGGACATTCTGGGGTTCAGAGACACGTAGGCCAATCATTGAAAAAATCATCGATGATTACAACCAATCCCAAGATAAGGTCTTTGTCAAACATACATTCCTGCCATGGGGAGATATTTGGACAAAAAACCTTGCATCAGTAGCAGCTGGAAACCCTGCTGACGTCATCATCAACGACATTAACACTGTTGCCCAGCGTGCTGAAAACAAACAGGTAGAGGATTTAAGCAAATATGTCGATGATTCATTCAAACAGCAATTTTATCCGCATTTATGGGAAACAGTTGAATATAAGGGCAAACCTTATGCTGTTCCTTTCAATACAGATACACGACTGCTTTTCTATAACAAGAAAGCATTCAAGGAAGCGGGATTAGATCCAAACAAGCCGCCGGCTACTTGGGAAGAGCTAGAAGAATATGCGGAAAAATTAGATGTGAAAAAAGGCGATAATTACGAACGCATCGGTTTTTATCCATTATGGGGCAGTGCAGGAGCTTCTAGCTGGATGACTAACGCTGATAACGGTAAAGGATTTATTGATAATGGTGAATTGGCAATTAACACGCCAAAGAAAGTTGAAGCACTTGAATGGATTCTTGGCTGGAAAGAGCGTCTGGGAGAGAATACAGTTCAAGCTTTCCAGGCAGAGTTCGGCAGTGAGCAGGCAAATCCGTTTATCGCTGAAAAAGTTGCGATGTGGGTTGATGTAGGAACCTTCTATACACAGCTAAGAGATTATGGACAGAACGTTGAATTCGGAGTCGCTCCTATACCTGCTTACAAGGAAGGTACTGGAAACTGGGCAGAAGGCGGCGGTTTCGTTGCGGAAATTCCTAAAGGGGCAAAACATCCGAAGGAAGCAATGGATTTCATTAAATATTTGACTGGTGCAGACGCTCAAAAGTACTGGGCTGTTAAAAACTATGACAATGTTGCTAACAAAGAAGCTGCGGAAGCAACTGTCTCCGAACTGAAGGGCTCGGACAAAACAGTCTATGAAGCTACTGTTAAGAATCTAGAACAAACAAAAATGTTCCCGGTACCAGTTGAGTATCCTGATTATCATAGCCGAATCAACCCGCAGATCGATAATGCGCTTTTAGGTAAAATTTCTCCTGAAAAAGCATTGGAGAAAGCGGAAAAAGATGTTAAAAAGATGAAGAAATAAATGAATAAGAAAAGAGAAGGCGATGCCCTTCTCTTTTTAATAAAAACTTTTGTTTTCGAAATCATGTATATTTTCTGATAATTAGTATTTTAGGGGGGTTAGGAAGGTATGAAGTCTTCTGATACAACACTGCCACATACAGAAGCTGGTGGGAAAGTTCTGTATGAACCTAAAGCAAAAGAGACAGTGGCTAAAAAGAAAGGCCTTAGCAGACAGGCAAAAGACAATCTTGCCGGCTATTTATTTATTTCTCCCTGGATCATTGGTTTTATTGGTTTGACATTGGGGCCGTTATTATTCAGTTTAGCTGCAAGTTTTACAGATTATAATATTACTTCAAAAATGAATTTTATCGGATTTGAAAATTTCAAACGCATGTTTACAATGGACGATCTTTTCCGCACTTCTCTTTATAATACTCTTTATTATGTGATTTTTTCCGTTCCATTGACGACTGCAGGAGCTATTTTACTTGGTGTTCTTTTAAACCAGAAGGTAAAAGGCATGAAGTTTTTCCGGACAATCTATTACCTTCCAGCAGTGTTATCCGGAGTAGCAGTTTACTTCCTTTGGATGCAGCTGCTAAGCCCTTCAACTGGTTTAGTAAATACGATGCTGGGATGGTTTGGAATTGATGGGCCGGCATGGTTGTTTGATCCGGAATGGACAAAGCCCGCATTGTTATTGATGAAAATGTGGAGTGTTGGTGGAGGGATGCTTTTATATCTTGCGAGTTTGCAGGGGGTTTCGCCACAGATGTATGAAGCGGCGGATATTGAAGGTGCTACTTCCTGGCAGAAGTTCTTCCATATTACCCTGCCAATGATTTCGCCAATCATCTTTTTTGATGTCATCACGAGTACGATTGGGTCGTTTCAGATTTTCCAGGAAGCTTATGTCATGACTGAAAATGGAAGCGGCGGACCTGGGAACTCACTCTTATTCTATAACTTGCATATGTGGAACAACGCTTTTGAAGTCTTTAACATGGGCTATGCATCTGCGATGGCATGGCTGCTGTTCATTATTGTAATGATTCTAACCGTAGTAAATATGAAACTAGGAAAACGCTGGGTACATTACGAAGGGGGAGATGGAAAATGAGTGCGGCGACAGCACCTAGATTCTACGAAACAAAGAAGTTTAAAGAGAATATGAAGCACACATTTGTCACGCTGCTGCTCATTGCCGGAAGCACACTGATTTTAATGCCTTTATGGTGGATGATTTCTACTTCACTTAAATCTCCCGCCGAAATCGCCCAGTATCCGCCGACTTTCCTTCCAAAAGAATTTAATTTTAGCAATTATATTGAAGCGTGGCAGACTGCTCCATTCACTCGCTGGGCAATGAACACGTTATTCATAGCCGCAATCGGGACGATAGGCAGCGTGTTTGTAAACTCACTTGTCGCATATGCTTTTGCAAAGATCAGGTTTAAAGGGAGAAATACACTTTTTGTCATTGTTCTTTCAACGATGCTGATCCCAGGTTTCGTGACAATGGTTCCACAATATATTCTCTTTTCAAAACTTGGTTGGGTGAATACGTATTTGCCTCTGATTGTTCCGGCTTTCCTTGGCAGTGCCTTCTTCATCTTCCTTCTTCGCCAGTTCATGATGGGGATTCCCAATGAGTTAATCGAGGCTGCCGTACTTGATGGAGCCGGCCATTTGCAAATCTGGTGGCATATTATGCTTCCGTTAACTAAACCGGCACTTATTACCGTTGCGATTTTTTCATTTAACGGCGCATGGAATGACTTGCTTGGGCCATTGCTTTATATTAACGATGAAAGTATGTATACACTGCAAATCGGACTTCAAACCTTTAAAGGTACTGTCCAGACACAATGGCATTATTTGATGGCAATGTCGGTAACGGTCCTGCTGCCAGTGGTGCTATTATTCTTCTTTTTCCAAAGGTACTTTATTGAAGGCTCTAATCTTGCATCAGGTACAAAAGGTTAGTAAATAAAGGATGCTGCACTTTGAACTGTGCAGCATCCTTTTTATTTTCGTTTGGAACTATCCATTTTAGGACTAAGAGGCAGAGCCCGAAAACGTGATTAACATCCATCAAGAAAGTTAACTACAAACATTAATTGGAAACTGGACATGTAGTCAGCCAAATGCCTGAAACGCAAACTCTATATCCGTCATAATAAGCATAACTTGTGCAACGCCAGCATAAGTAGCCATCTGGATTCGCAACACCTTCTTGCTGGATTGTTTCTACTGTGTTGGTGTTCGTGTTTTTAACCTTTGAAAGTGAGTCTTTCTGTGAAGGAGAGGCAATTACAGATCCAGAGAAAATTAGCAGCAGGACAAATGTCATTATCATTAACTTTTGCATTTTTTCCTTCCCCCTTTTTTTAGGCTCTGTTAAAGTTTTCTGTTGATTTCCTCTCCAGGCACTCGCTTTCCGCGGGGCGTCAGGTGAGCCATCAACTTTGTAAAAAATTTACTATTACTTTAAAGTACGGATTTAATATGAATTTTAGAATAGGACAAATTCATTATTATTCTCTAGGGCAATGTAGTACAAAAGGGGGGAAGGGAATTTTCCCAATAAAAAATACGCCCAGATTATCCGGACGTAATCGTCTTACAAGCTATGCTGAGGAATATCTTTGTCGTCTATCACATTCTCCACGTTATTATTTTCCTTCCAAATTTTAAATTTTTCCAAGTCGGCTGTGATTTGTTTTAAGACAAAGCCGATGACTGCCGCATCATCAACAATCCCCAATCCTACCAAAAAATCGGGCATCAAATCGATTGGTGAGACGAAATAGATGATGGAGGCTATGATTGTAACAATTGAAGCGGTAGGAATTTTTCTATATTCACCTTTACGCCATGCGCTGACTAATTCAAAAAGGAGTTGCAGGTTGTCCCATATTTCTGTAAGGGAACCCTTTTTATCATCAGCTTTTTTAGTTGCATCCTTTATGAGAACATCCGTCTTTTCTGGGCGTTTTACGTATTCTTTCGCTTTTTTTTCAAACTTTTTATATCCTTCTTCTATTCTTTTTGTGCCAAGCATGATTAACACCCTTCCTGCGCGTGCTAAAAGTTAATACTACTATTTTTACCCTTATTTATTCTTTATCAAAACATCGGCAGTACTAAGAAAATTTTCCAACCAGTAAATGAAATGGACTAAAAAGGATGATGATTGTTTTATTCCGCTAATTAAGGGAATTTTATATGATGATTTAAAATGGTTGACGAATCTTGTATATACAAGTAAAATGAAAACGTAATCAAAACCATGTATATACAAGTTTTCTGTAATGCATTATTTTTTAGAAATTAAATGAAAACGGTAACAGGAGGAGAGAAATATGAATCGTCAAGCAGTTGAGCAGATTGTTGAAGCTGTGGGCGGCAAAGAAAATATTGCTGCTGCAACACATTGTGTTACTAGGCTGCGTTTTGCCTTAAAGGACGAAGGCAAGGTAGATAAAGATAAACTCGAAAACATCGATCTTGTAAAAGGTTCATTCTCAGCTAATGGTCAATATCAGGTTGTAATCGGCCAGGGACTGGTAGACAAAGTATATAACGAAATGGTTGAAATCACTGGCATTGGTACAGCGACAAAACAGGAAATTAAAGATGCTGCCGAACAAAATTTAAATCCATTGCAGAGAGCGATAAAAACGCTGGCAGATATTTTCATTCCGATTTTGCCAGCAATCGTCACAGCCGGTTTGTTAATGGGAATCAATAATATTCTTACAGGTAAGGATATCTTTTTTGAAGGCAAGGCACTCATTGATGTTTATACAAACTGGGCAGACTTTGCAAGCATCATTAATCTGATTGCGAACACTGCATTCGTTTTCTTGCCAGGATTGATCGGCTGGAGTGCCGTCAATAAATTTGGCGGAAACCCGCTTCTCGGTATTGTGCTCGGTTTAATGCTTGTTCACCCCGATTTATTGAATGCTTGGGGGTACGGCGCAGCTCAGCAGGAAGGCAAGATTCCTACATGGAATTTATTTGGATTAACAGTTGAAAAAGTAGGCTATCAAGGCCAGGTATTGCCTGTATTGCTTGCTTCTTATGTACTTGCAAAAATGGAGATATTCCTGAAAAAAAGCATCCCTGATGCATTCCAGCTGTTGACAGTTGCTCCGATCTCGTTATTGGTAACAGGTTTCCTTTCTTTCATCGTAATTGGACCGATTACATTTATGATTGGCAATGGCATTACTGATGCAGTAGTAGGCATTTTTGACGCCGTTCCAGCAATTGGCGGATTAATCTACGGAGGACTTTACGCACCACTCGTCATCACTGGAATGCACCATACGTTCCTTGCAGTTGATTTACAATTGATCGGTACGATTGGCGGTACATTCTTATGGCCAATGGTAGCACTTTCTAATATTGCACAGGGTTCTGCTGCTTTTGCGATGATGTTTGCAGACAAAAACAATGAAAAACTTAAAGGCTTATCCTTAACATCAGCTATTTCTGCATGGCTTGGAATTACTGAACCAGCGATGTTTGGGGTGAACCTGCGATATAAATATCCATTTATTGCTGCGATTATAGGTTCAGCAATCGCTGGAATTGTGATTACACTTCGCGGTGTTCAGGCACCATCCATTGGTGTTGGCGGTTTGCCTGCATTCTTGTCCATTTTCACAGAATTTTGGGGAGTGTTCTTCATCGGTATGGGAATCGCACTTGTTGTTCCATTCGTGCTGACATTCATAATGGCAAAGGCGAAACAGAAAAAAGAAGCTTAATAGCAACCAGAGTTAATCCTGACGGAGGTGGATTTTATCAATGACTGAACCATGGTGGAAAAAGGCTGTAGTCTATCAAATCTATCCAAAAAGTTTTTATGACACAACCGGTAATGGAACAGGCGACCTTCAGGGAATCATCGCCAAGCTTGATTATCTTAAAGAACTAGGTGTAGATGTAATATGGCTGACGCCAATTTATGATTCCCCGCAGCGAGATAACGGTTACGATATTAGAGACTATTATAAAATCTATGAAAAATACGGCACTATGGAAGACTTCGTCCAGCTGCTGGAAGAAGCGCATCAGCGCGGCATCAAACTAATTATGGATATCGTGGTGAATCACTCATCAACAGAGCATGAGTGGTTCCAGGATGCCCGTAAGTCAAAGGATAGCCCTTACAGGGATTTTTATGTGTGGAAGGATCCAAAAGAAGATGGAAGCGCACCGACCAACTGGGAATCCAAGTTTGGCGGGAATGCGTGGGAGTATGACGAGGCAACAGGTCAATACTACCTTCACCTTTTTGATGTGACCCAGGCAGATCTGAACTGGGAGAATGAACAGCTTCGCAATGATGTGTACGAGATGATGCACTACTGGTTTAAAAAGGGTGTTGATGGATTCAGGCTTGATGTTATTAACCTAATTTCCAAAGAACAGGACTTCCCGGATGATGACGGGTCAGTGCCACCGGGGGACGGGCGTAAATTTTACACGGACGGGCCTAAGATCCATCAGTATTTGCAGGAGATGAATCGCGAGGTCTTCTCGAAGTATGACAGCATGACTGTTGGCGAAATGTCTTCAACTACAATCGAGAACTGTATTAAATATTCGAATCCGGATAGTAATGAATTAAGCATGACCTTCAACTTCCATCATTTAAAGGTAGATTATTTGAATGGGGACAAATGGACGCTTGCTGATTTTGACTTCCTCGCCTTGAAACGGATTTTATCGTTATGGCAGTCCGAAATGCATAAAGGGGGAGGCTGGAATGCATTATTCTGGTGCAACCACGACCAGCCCCGGATTGTTTCCCGGTACGGGAATGATGGCGAGTACCATCGTCAATCTGCCAAAATGCTGGCAACTGCTGTCCATTTGATGCAGGGGACACCTTATATATACCAGGGCGAAGAAATTGGGATGACGAATCCTTACTACGAAAAAATTGAGGACTATCGCGATGTCGAGTCTTTGAATATGTATAATATCAAGCTCGCAGAAGGTATGCCAGAGGAAGAAATTTTGAAAGTCCTGCAAAGCAAGTCACGTGACAACTCAAGGACACCTGTCCAATGGAATGCTGAAGCACATGCAGGTTTTACAAAAGGCACTCCATGGATCAATGTGGCAAAGAATTACAAGACGATAAATGTCGAAAATGCTCTTGCTGACAAAGATTCAGTTTTTTATCATTACAAAAAACTGATCAAGCTTAGAAAGCAATACGACATTATCACGTATGGCGATTACGAGCTGATTCTTGAAGATCATCCAAATCTCTTTGCGTATATCAGGAACAGCGAGAATGAAAAGCTGCTCGTTGTTAACAATTTTTACGGAAAAGAAACAGTGTTTGAGCTTCCTGATGATGTGAAGCGGGAGGGCTATGAAGTGGAGCTTCTGCTATCGAACTATGATGATTCTGGTGAGGATGTTTCACGGATTGAACTTCGTCCTTATGAATCAGTTGTTTACCATTTAACTAAATAATTCAGGTGGAGGCCCAGTGCCTCCACTATTTTTTTAATCCTGCCGCGAATTTTCCACAAGGTGGAAAAAGTAGTGATTATCTGTAATTTCGTAGCGATTCCTATACAAAATGTAGTGATTCTTATAATAATCGTAGCGATTCCTTACGAAAGCGTAGTGATTATTGCTGAATTCGTAGTGAATGTATAAATCGAATTCTAAAAATCTCATTTTCCCAGTATGCTATTACATGTTTGAGGCCTGTTTAGGAGTGGAAAAAACAAATATGCCAATCCTATACGAAATGAGGTCTGAGATATGTTACAAATTCAATCTAATATAGAAGGAAAAGAGCTAACTGTAGCAGAGTTGAAGCAAAAATTGGAGCCAATTGGCTTTACGATTAACGGAAACTGGGAGTATGACCATGCGTATATCGATTATAAAATGAATGATGACCATGGTGACCAGCAATACGTCAGAATTCCTTTCAAGACCACCGGAGGTCCATTGGACGATGATGACACCCTCGTCCAGCTTGGGACACCTTTTTTGCTGGATCATCAATTTGAAACAGAGGTGGATGACGAAGGGAACATAGGTGCTCTCACGGGTTCCTTTAATCAGTTTAAGGAGCCTGCCGATAAGAATGCCCCTTTCCCTGAAGAATATGTAGAACAAGGAAAGTCATTAGTCAGCAAGGCAGAGAAGGCACTTACAGCATTATAAAGAATCAATACTTATAAAGGCAGCTATCCAAGCCATTGGAGGCTGCTTTTCTGTTTCCCCTGGACAGCATCACTAAACAGCGTTTGCTCCTGCACCTAGAAATATTAAAAAATGCTATACTTGTTATCAAAGTTTGAAATCGGAGCGTGAATTTGGCAATGGAACAGAAATTGTATTACAAAGATTCTTATCTTAAAAGTTTTACGGCTGAACTAATCAAACAAAGAAATGATGAATCTGGTCGTTTATATGCTGTATTATCGCAAACAGCCTTTTATCCGACAGGTGGCGGACAGCCGTTTGATACTGGCAGCATAAATGGAGTAGAGGTTATTGATGTTGAGGAAGTCGAAGGGGAAATACGCCATTACCTGGCTGAACCGTTAGTTGACTGTGGAAATGTAGAAGGCCTCATTGATTGGGAGCGGCGTTTTGATCATATGCAGCAGCACTCTGGCCAGCATATTTTATCAGCAGCTTTTGAGGAATTATTTCAATATAAAACAGTCAGCTTCCACCTTGGCAAAGAAACACTGACGATTGACTTGGAAACGGACAATCTTTCAAGTGAAGAAGCGGCTGCTGTCGAAAAGCTGGCGAACAAGGTTATCCTTGAAAACCGTCCGATTGTCACTAAATGGGTCAATAATGATGAATTGAAACAATATCAACTTAGAAAAGAACTTTCTGTGTCAGAGAATATCAGGCTCGTCATCATCCCGGATTTTGATTATAATGGCTGCGGCGGGACGCATCCAAGCAGTACTGGCCAGGTAGTCTCATTGAAAATTTTAGGATGGGAAAGGCAAAAGAAAAAAGTCCGTGTTGAGTTCGTTTGCGGAACTCGTGTGCTCCAGCACCTTGAGAAGAAGCACACCATCCTCCAGCAGCTTACATCCTTATTGAATGCTCCTGAGCAAGAGATGGCAGGAGCTGTACAGAGAATGCTTGAAAACCGGAAAGAACTCGAGAAGACAGTTGAAGAATCGAAGGACAGACTTTTAACATATGAAGTTTCAGCATTAATCGAGCGGAGCAGCCAGGATTTGATCAGCAGGGTGTTTCAAAACAGGAGTGTTCAGGAGCTTCAAAAGCTGGCAAGATTGCTTGTATCGAAGGCAGATACTAAAACATTCCTTCTTATAGCTGAAAATCAAGACAAGCTTCAATTTGTATTTGCCCGGGGCATGTCGGCTCAAGGTAATATGAAGGAACTGGCAGGGAAGGCATTGGCAATGATAAACGGAAAAGGCGGAGGAAATGACTCTTTTGCCCAGGGCGGTGGTGACAAGCTGATCCCAGGTGAGCAGTTAATGAAACAGATTAAAGAAATTATCCATGCTTAAGGCACTATTTTATAAAACTGTTTATGATGAACAAATAAGAATTTTAAGGATGAAAGGTGTAGTTCATTAGAAGTGATTTTTCATTATTTAATGTAATATTTAAAGATTCTGAAGGAAAAATGATTAAAAAAAAGACTTTCAACCTATTTTTTACAGTTAGATTGGATATGGATGAAAGTTTTACCATTTAAAAATAGGTTTAACTCCCTCATAATGGAATTCAACCAGAGAAATAGGGGGAATCAGAATGTATGAAATTGAAAAAGGATCTATTGAAGAAGCCATTATGATCCTGCAAAATCTGGGTTTGAAAATGAATGAATTTGAGAAAACGAATTCGATGATTTCAGTGGAGAAATACAAAGAATTGTTGGAGTTTACAATCGCCATTGCCACAAAGACAAGCGAAATTACTGACACTATTGATGAGATGATGGAAGATATCCAAGCCAATATGTAAATATAAATTTAAGGAGCAGCCCTCATGATTCGGGCTGCTCTTTTATTCTTTCAGCATATAGTTTAATTGTTTTGTGTGCGATCAATGTATTCAAATAAAAAAGATTGTCCATTGCGATAGAATCGCGGGTCATAGATGCCCAATTTTTCATTATCATCGACAATGACGACAAAGGGTGACCATTCATAGAGGGTGCGTGCTTCTGGTTTTTCCTTAAATAAGTTATTCAGATTGGCATTCTCAGCGGATGTAAGTTCATATTGAAGTTTTTTATCAGAGAAAAGATTATCCTGGAAAATCGCTACTTTGCTGTCGTTTTTAGTGATAACGTTATAAGTCCATGGAATGAATCCAGCGGAAAGGGCAATTTGATCATATTTGTTTTCGTATTGATTGTAGATGATCCAGCCCTGGACACTTTGGACAATCAGGTGCAGGACAATGAAAGCCCATGCGAATTTAAAATAATAAGAGCTTTTCATTTTATTAATCCTGGAAGCGACAAACGCTGTACCGATTATAACCCAGAAAACAAAATCGATGATTGGAATGGTACCGAATGATATTCTAATGCTGGAAAATGGCTCTAGATATCCTGTTCCCCAGGCATTGAATAAATCACTCGTGTCGTGGATCAATACTGCCAACCATCCAAGGGAAAATAATTTTAGATCTTTCACTTTAAATAGAAGGAAAGATAGTAAAATAAACAATGCAGCCCATAATGGTGTCAGGAACAAGGAATGAGTAATGCCTCGGTGCCACATCTGGTAGAGGCCTTCGCTATCCCAAAATCTTGAAATCACATCGATATCGGGAATCTGGCTGGCACCGACCGCTGTCAGCAGGTAAGCTCGTTTTTGGGATTTTCCCATATGTCTTTTATCAAGGGAGCCATATAGGGCTAAACCGAATAATGTATGAGTAATTGAATCCATGGTTCACCTCCTCGAACTTATATTATAAGGCTTTTGGAAATATTTTAAAAAGTATTGATATGCAATTGCAGGATTGCAAACTTAACGCCAGAAAGATAAGATTAACTTTATGAGGAATTTTGCCTTTAAATAGAAAGGAAACATAAAATCATGAAAAAATTAAAAGACGAAGTATTATCGCGCAGAACATTTGCGATTATTTCCCACCCGGATGCGGGAAAAACAACGCTAACTGAGAAGCTCCTCCTCTTCGGCGGCGCCATCAGGGACGCAGGTACAGTAAAAGCGAAGAAAACCGGAAAATTCGCTACGAGTGACTGGATGGAAATCGAGAAGCAGCGTGGAATATCCGTAACCTCCAGTGTCATGCAATTTGATTACGATGGTTTCAAGGTGAATATTCTTGATACTCCTGGTCACCAGGATTTTTCGGAGGATACTTACAGGACATTGACAGCGGTGGATAGTGCCGTGATGATCATAGACTCTGCAAAAGGTATAGAGGATCAGACCCTGAAACTGTTTAAAGTTTGCCGCATGAGAGGCATTCCGATTTTTACCTTTATCAACAAGCTTGACCGCCAGGGTAAAATGCCGCTTGAACTTCTTGCTGAACTGGAAGAGGTTCTTGGGATTGAATCATACCCGATGAACTGGCCAATCGGCATGGGAAAAGAATTCCTGGGCATTTACGACCGTTTCAATAACAGGATTGAGCAATTCCGCGTAGAAGAAGACGACCGTTTTCTTTCATTGAATGACAATGGTGAAATCGATGCTGAGCATAAGCTCAAGCAATCTTCATTGTATGAGCAAACTCTTGAAGAGATCATGCTATTAGACGAAGCAGGAAACGAGTTTTCTGCAGAGCGAATCGCTGCAGGAAACTTGACTCCGGTATTCTTTGGAAGTGCGCTGACCAATTTTGGTGTTCAGACTTTCCTTGATTCCTATCTTCAGTTTGCACCGACGCCTCAGCCAAGAACTTCGACTGCAGGCGAAGTTGATCCTCTTTCAGAAGAGTTTTCTGGTTTCATCTTTAAAATCCAGGCAAACATGAACCCCGCTCACCGTGACCGGATTGCTTTCCTGCGCATTTGTTCAGGGAAATTCGAGCGTGGGATGACAGTGCAATTAAGCAGGACTGGAAAGCCGATGAAACTTGCACAGTCTACACAGTTTATGGCTGATGACCGCAGCACTGTTGAGGAAGCTGTTGCCGGCGATATTATTGGTTTATATGATCCAGGCACATACCAGATCGGCGATACAATCGTCTCTGGCAAGGAAGCATTCCAGTACGAAAAGCTTCCGCAATTTACACCTGAACTTTTTGTCCGTGTAACTGCTAAGAACGTCATGAAGCAAAAGCACTTCCATAAAGGAATCCAGCAGCTTGTACAGGAAGGCGCAATCCAGCTCTTCAAAACAGTGAAGACAGATGAATATCTGCTCGGTGCAGTCGGCCAGCTTCAGTTCGAAGTGTTCGAGGCAAGGATGCGCAATGAGTATAATGTAGAAGTATTGATGGAGAGACAGGGCTCCAAAATTGCTCGCTGGATCGAGGGTGATCAAGTAAACGAAAACCTCTCAAGCTCCCGAAGCCTGCTTGTTACCGATCGTTTTGATAAAAAAGCATTCTTGTTTGAAAATGACTTTGCATTAAGATGGTTCCAGGAAAAGAATCCAGAAGTAAAACTTTATAATCCAATGGATGCATAAATGTGATGTGAGCCGTCTTTTGAAGAAAGCCTGCTAAGACTGTAGACAAACTCGATGAAAATCGAACTTGTCTGCAGTTTTTTTATTTTGACTGGATCGAAAACAGGGTTCAATAAATTATCGGTATCTTTATCGACAAACTGAGCTGGCTTTTTCTAATGGCTAAGCCTTTAATAATAAGTTTGTACATACCATTTAAGAAAAACATACGAAAGAACCTTTTAAAAAAGGTTCGATTTTCCTATATTGGTGGTGTTATTGTTATAATTAAATAGGACTAGATAATTAAGGCTGGAGGTTCACTATGATTAATGAGTGCGTACAATGCGGATTGCATTTTCATTTATACGATACAGGTTATCTGTTTGTCCGGAGTGAAAAAAATCTTCCTAAATTCAGTAGATTTAATGAAGGCTGGTTAGCAAAAAACTATCATTCGGTTGAGGAATTGGAAAGAATGCTTAAGGAGGCGTGCGAGCTTTTTCAGGAAAAGGAGGTCGAGGCGGGAATTTCTGAAAAGAATGAAATTCCTAAAATGAATATCAGTCTCACTTCTTTGTATAGTCGTGTACGGGAACGTGACACGGTTGAAATGATCAATCATGGAAGTCTTGTAAGTTACCTGCAGCCCATCGTCAATCTCAAGAATGACGGCCAGGTTTATGGCTATGAATCTTTGTTGAGGACGGAATCACCGGAACAGATACCTCCTGGAAAACTTTTCGGAACTGCTCATGAAACTGGTCTGCTTTCCTTGCTGGATAAGCGGGCGCGGGAAGCTGCAATCAAGGCGAAAAAAGAAAAAGTACCAGCAGGAATAAAAAGCTTCATTAACTTTCTTCCATCAACAATATATAATCCCGAATATTGTCTGCAGCATACTTTCAGACTCGTGGAAAAATATCAAATCAATCCCGATGATCTTGTATTTGAAGTAGTCGAATCAGAAAAAATCGAAGATATCCAGCACTTAAAGAACGTCTTGAATACATATAAAAGGCAAGGTATGAAGGTAGCCCTCGATGATGTTGGAACAGGTTTTTCCACCCTTGAAGTCCTCGAGATGCTTAACCCTGATTATGTAAAAATTGATCGTCAGTATATTCATAATTGCGACAAGGTGGCTGAGAATCAGGAGTTTTTAACGAGAGTCATGGAATTGGCAAATAAACTTGATATTACTGTACTGGCAGAAGGGATTGAAAGGAAAGAAGAAATGGAGTACTGCCAAAAGATTGGCATCGATCTTGCACAGGGATTTTATATTGGGAAGCCTAGCTTAAATACATCTTACGTAGCAGCAGGTTTAAGGTAATCATAAAAGCCTTTTTTAAGAAGGAGCGAAACGAGTGTGAACGTACGAAAATCCGGCAAAATTGATCACGAGATTTAAGAATATGAATCATGAATGAAATCTGTCTTTTAAAAAAGGCAGATTTTTTCTTGACATTTTAATAGTAAAATACTATATTGATATTACACATCAACGCTTTTATGCATAAAAGCGTTTAAGTGAAAAAGTGATATAATATGGTGTTGACAGAAAAAAGTAGAATTGTCATGGGCAGCAGAAAGAGACTGGATGGTTGCTGGAAATCCAGGCAGTGGCAAATTTGAAATACAGCTGTCGATTGATGACACTATTAATGAAGTGGGCAGGCGTGTTTGTTTGCCAATTAGGGTGGTACCGCGGAGCTCCTTCGTCCCTAGACGAAAAGGAGCTATTTGTATTTCAGCTAATTGGAGGGAACAACATGTTAAATCACCAGCCTGCAATCTCGTTAAAAACATCAGAAGCTTTGGCAGTAATCCTGCTATTATTCTCAGGAATAAGTTATGGAATGATTAAGTTAGAGTTAGTTCCACACATCCCGATCATGTTCGCAATTGGAGCACTGATTGTTTACGGATTGATGAAGAAAATTAAAATGAAAGACCTCGAAAGCAGCATGATTGAAGGAGCTAAAGCAGGACTAGGGGCGGTCATGATTTTCTTTTTCATTGGCATGCTTGTGAGCAGCTGGATTGCGGCGGGGACAATTCCTACGTTAATTTACCTGGCCTTTGAGCTTGTTTCAGGAAAATGGTTTTATGCAATCGTTTTTCTTGTGGCCTCAATCGTTGGCTTAAGCATCGGCAGTTCCTTGACTACATCCGCTGTCATAGGGGTTGCCTTTATCACAGTAAGTGAAACGCTCGGTTTTTCATCCGCTATAACAGCCGGTGCTGTTGTATCAGGAGCTTTTCTAGGAGATAAGATGTCTCCGCTCTCAGATACAACAGTACTTGCGTCTTCCACACTAAATGTTGATTTATTCGATCATATTAAAAATATGGCATGGACTACTGTACCAGCATTCTTTATCTCATTACTTTTATATGCTGGGTTGTCCCCGGAGCTGGGGACAGCAGATTTCACTAAACTGAATAGTTTGCAAAAGGCACTTACCAACATGAATCTTGTTCATTGGTATTCTCTTGTTCCGTTATTCTTGATCGCGGTGCTTGCAGTTAAAAAAGTATCTTCTATATTGACGCTCGGAGCTGGAACCTTTTCGGCAATGGCAATCAGTCTGATTGTGGCGGAAAGGTCTGATTGGGGCACGCTTCCAGGCATTTTATACTCTGGATACAAATCACAGAGCGGTAACGAACAACTGGATTCGCTTTTGTCTCGCGGAGGGATTGAAAGCATGTTATTTTCCGTCTCGCTTGTATTTCTCGCCTTGAGTATGGGCGGCTTGTTGTTCAAGCTTGGCGTTCTGCCTGCTTTACTTCAGGGACTCACGGCCAGTCTGCAGAAAGTCCCTGTCCTGATTGGTTCAGCAGCATTGTCTGCTATAGGGATAAATTTTTTAATCGGCGAACAGTACCTCTCAATTTTGTTAACAGGAAACACTTTCGCAGGGCATTTTGAAAAAGCGGGACTACAGGCGAAAAACCTATCACGGGTTCTGGAGGATGCAGGAACAGTCATCAACCCACTCGTCCCATGGAGTGTGTGCGGAGTCTTTCTTAGCGGCGTGCTTGGTGTAAATACAATTGAGTATGTGCCGTTTGCGTTCTTCTGTTTGTTGTCTCCGGTTTTAACATTGGCCGCTGGCTTTACAGGCATGACGGTATCGAGAATGGAAAGGAAAGCGGTGGCTTAGGCTGCCGTTTTTTTGTGCAATTTTCGAGTGTTAGGATGAAAGGGAGAATCCGCAGGTAATAGGAAGAAAACAGGTTTGAAAGTCATTAAAAAATTTAAGGGCCAAAAAAATTACTAGGAGAAAGAAATTTGCGAAAAGCTGAAAGTCACTAACCGGTTTCCCGGGACTCGATGAAAGAAAATGAGAACTTCTGCGGAAGGGAGACGAATAAAGCACTATTTTCACTCAGATTTACTCATTCAGCGGCTAGTCGAAGTATGTAAATTGAATGTCTCAAAGTTTCATTAAAACATCAATTGATTTAAAATGAAGTGTACGGTTTCTTTCAAGCACTCTATTTTTAAAAATGGTCTCTACATACTACATAGATGACATTTGCAAGATCACAAAGGCTTCACTGTATTTAGGGTTGAATTAATTTGGTACGTCCTGTCAGTCAGCATGTTTTTACAGCCGAAAGGAGTTAATATATGAAAATCAGCAATTTTTCGATCAGAAGACCTGTTTTTACGATTGTAACCATGTTTTTGGTCCTGATACTCGGTATTGTATCAATGATGAGGATTCCACTAAAGCTGATTCCGGATATCAATCCGCCAGTAGGTGTGGTGGTAACAAATTATCAGGGAGCCAGTCCTGAGGAAATAGTTGAAAAGGTAACGAAGCCTTTGGAAGCCAACCTGGCTACTTTGCCAGGAATCAAGACGATGACTTCCACCTCCCAGGAAGGTGCCAACCTGATCCTGATGCAATTTTCCTGGACAACCAATATTGATGATATCCAGGACGAGGTCATTCAGAGACTGGATATGGCACAGCTTCCGGATGAAGCAGAAAAGCCGCGATTCCTAAAGTTCGATCCTTCGCAGTTTCCTATTATCCAATTGTCCTTAAGTTCGGATCAGGATGAACAATCATTAAGGGATTTGGCTGAAGAGCTCGAGCTTGAGTTGACCAAAGTGGAGGGAGTTGCAAGTGTCAATCTTTCGGGGACCTCTGTCCAGGAAGTAAGGGTCGAATTAGACCAGCAAAAATTAAAGAGATATAAATTAAGCCAGTCCGATATTGTTGACTTGATCAGGGCGAATGATGTCTCGATGCCGGGCGATACCATTTTAACGAATGGAAAAGAGCTGACGACCAGGGTCATTAGTACGCTTGATTCTGTAGACACACTTAAGAACCTGACTGTATTTTCAAATCCAGTGACAAAGCAAAAGGTTAAGCTCCAGGATGTCGGCAAAGTTGAATTACAAAAACAGGATGACCGTACAATTACGCGAACGAACCAGTCACCATCAGTCCTGTTAAGTGTACTCCAGCAATCTGACGCCAATACAGCGGAGGTTTCAAAGGCATTCCTCGATGAGCTGGACAAGTTACTTGAGCGAGACAAATATGAAGGAATTAAATCTGAGGTCCTTTTTGATCAAGGTGACTATATCAAAATGGCCATTGGGAATATCTCTAACTCCCTTATTGTCGGTGGGCTGCTGGCGATGGCGGTGCTGTTCTTTTTCCTGAGGAATGTGAAGAGTCCGTTGATCATCGGGATTGCGATTCCTTATTCTGTTATTTTCACATTCGTATTAATGTTCTTTGCGGATTTCACTTTGAATATCATGACACTTGGCGGACTTGCCCTAGGAATTGGCATGCTGGTCGATAATGCGATAGTCGTGATTGAAAATATTTATCGTCACCTTTCGATGGGTAAGGATCCAAAAACTGCTGCCCGTGATGGAGCGCAGGAAGTTGGAGGAGCGATTACGGCATCTACCCTTACGACGGTGGCGGTATTTTTACCTGTTGTTTTCATATCAGGAATTATCGGTGAGCTTTTCACTGAATTTGCGCTGACGATTTCATTCAGTCTGCTGGCATCTTTGATTGTGGCGTTGACTGTTGTGCCAATGCTTGCAAGCCGGCTTTTAAAGGCTCCTAAAAAGAACCTCGAGGCAAGAAGGCAGCGTTCAAGTTCGATGAAGAGTTTGGAAAAGTCCGTAAGATGGGCTCTCCGCCACAGATTCCTTGTCATTTTGATTACCCTGCTGATGCTTGCTGGAGGAGGGTATGGACTGACTACTGTCGGGACACAATTCATTCCTGCAACTGACGAAGGATTCTTCAGTATAAGGGTAAAATTAGAAAATGGTGCTGCGTTGTCGGAAACGGAAAAAGTACTCGCTTCACTTGAGGATGAATTAAAGGGTGAAGAAAACGTAGACGTATATGTCAGCTTGGTCGGTACTACACAAGAAGCTTCCTTTAGAGGGACGACGAATACAAATGTCGGAGAGTTATATGTGAAGATGGCTGACCTTGAACAGCGAAAAATTAGCACATTCAAGTTTGTCGATGATAAAAAGAAAGAACTGGAACAAGCTGCAAAAAAAGCGAACAGCACCGCTGACCTCAGTTTTAATTTACAGTCCACATCTGGTTCAGCGCCGAATACGCTCACATTCAGCGTCCGGGATACGAGTGAGAAACGACTGAATGAATCAGTGACAAAAATATACGATTCACTCAGAGATCTAGAAGATGTCAATGAACTATCAACGAGCCAAAATGAAAAAGTGGATGAGATTCAGGTAACAGTCGACAGGGAAAAGGCACTTGCCCAGGGGCTAGCTCCAGCGCAGATTGCCATGATCGTGAATGATGTGACCAGAGGGAGCATGGCAACACAAATGTCAGGTAATGACGGGGAAATCCTCGGGGTCTTTGTTGAGTATGATCGAGCTGTTACGCAAAATCTTGATAAGCTAAAACAATTGCTGATCAAGAAGCCGGATGGGAGCTATGTTGCGTTAGGACAGGTGACCAATATCAAAACTGGCAGCGGACCTGTTAAAATTCAAAGGATCAATCAGCAGGATGCCGTTGAATTTACGATGAAATATAAATCATCAACTAACCTTGGAGCGATCTCGAAAGAAGTAGACAAGAAAATTGATGAGCTTGATCTGCCTGATGAAACAGAAGTTGTATTCAGCGGGGACAGGGAGCTTCTTGAATCATCGATTGATGATTTAGTGCTAGCGTTCGTCCTTGCAATCATCTTAGTTTATCTCGTGATGGCGGCTCAATTTGAATCCTTGAAATATCCGTTTGTTATCATGTTCACTGTACCTTTAATGGTCATAGGAGTTGCAATAGCATTGACTGCGACACAAACTCCGATCAGTTTGACAGTGACTATAGGCATTATTGTTTTGGCAGGTATCGTCGTAAATAACGCAATCGTAATTGTCGATTATATCAACCAGAAGAAAGAACGAGGGTTGAATCCTCATGAAGCTATTGTTCTGTCTGTTAAAGACAGGGCAAGACCAATCCTGATGACTGCCTTAACGACGATATTAGGACTGGTCCCTCTTGCGCTTGGTATTGGAGAGGGTGCAGAAATCAATCAGCCAATGGGAATTACCGTGATTGGCGGCTTGATCAGCAGTACATTCCTGACGCTGTTTGTTATCCCGGTCATGTATAGCTTTTTTGATAAAGATACAAGAAGGATGAACAAAATGTATGCGACTCCTGATGGACATTTGGTGCCTGCATACTTGCTGAAGGAGCACACTGACACAGAATTCGAAAGAACTATCGAAGAAAAGACTACCCTTATCCAGCAAGGGAAATATTCAAAAGAAGAAATGGCTGGAATGCTTGAAGAACTACTTCAACTGGTAAAAGAGGATGGTGATTCAACAACTAACAGGGATTTAAGAAGACGTAGATAATATAGTCAATAGGTGTTTGGTAACTATGCTGCTTAGCATGGTTATCAGGCACCTATTATTTTTTAGGCATTTTATTTCTTTGTTGATTTTTATATTGTTGTCATTAGAGCCATCAAGGAGTTTTAAAACGATCCTGGTTGATACCAATAAGATTTATTAGAGCGATAAATAACCTGTAAAATGACTATTTGGTACAATTAGAATTTTCGTGAGAGCACAGGCAATAAACCTTAAATGGTTAACAAAATTCTGCCCGCACAAGCCTTAATTAATAAAATTCAGAATAATCAGCAAAAAATTTTGCCAAATACAAACGCTTACAGATAAAATAAAGCTAATTACATTAAGGAGGACATATATGGAGTACGGATATTTTTTTACAGGCTTTCCAGGATTTATCAGCAATCAACTGATAAGAGAGGTACTTCGGAAAAACAACGGGAATGGAAAGGTATATGTACTTGTCCTGCCATCCATGACTGAGAAAGCGGAGAACGAAAAGAAGTCTATAATAAGTGATTTCGCATTAGCTGAAGACCGTTTTGAAATTATTACGGGTGACATTACGAAGCTTGGATTGGAGATCGAACCGCAAAAAAATGCTTTTTTACAAGAGTCGGTGACTCATGTTTTCCATCTTGCTGCAATTTACGATCTGGCAGTGCCGAAGGATCTCGCGTTTCTGGTGAATGTAGAAGGCACACGAAATGTTAATGAATGGGTAAAAAACCTGAGGAATCTCCAGCGCTACACGTACTTCAGCACTGCATATGTAGCAGGCAAAAGGGAAGGAGTTTTATACGAAAATGAATTAATTAAGCCCGCTGAATTTAAGAATTTTTATGAAGAAACAAAATTTGAAGCTGAACTATTGGTTGCTGCACTAAAAGCAGAGGTACCTGTCACAGTCATTCGGCCGGGCATTGTAAAAGGGCATTCAAGGACGGGGGAAACGATCAAGTTCGATGGTCCTTATTTTATCATGAATTTTATCGACCGTTTAAGCTTCATGCCCTTCCTGCCGCGGCTTGGAAAAGGCGATACTGTTGTAAATCTTGTTCCGGTTGATTATATTATTGAAGCGACATCCTATTTAACGTTCAGTGAAAAAGGTGCAGGAAAGACCTACCATCTTACTGACCCAAAACCTTATAAAGTCTCGGAGTTATATGAAATGATGATGGCTGAATTGATGCAAAAATCCCCAAAAGGTTCGATTCCTTTAGGGTTGGCAAAAGCTGGTCTGAATTTGAGCGTTTTTAGAAGGTATCTCGGAGTAGAAAAAGAAGCGCTCGATTATTTTACATGGAGAGGGTATTTTGACTCAACGCAAGCCCAGAACGATTTAAAGGACTCAGGGATTAAATGCCCCGATTTTAAGGATGGCATCTCGGCAATGACATCATTCTATAAGCAAAATAAGCATGAACCCAGTTACCAGATAAAAATTATGTAGGCAGGTGAATGAACGTGCATTCAGTTGAACAAGTCCAAAAATTAACCGTCATTGCACCTGCGACAGGAAAGGTTATCGCTGAAATTGAGGAGACTCCGATTCATGAGGTCCCACTCTTTTATCAGCGGGGCAGAAATGCTTTTGCGGCGTGGAGCAGCATTTCGATTCCTGAACGCTTAAGATATTTTAGAAAGTTGAAACAACTGATGGTTGATGAGATGGACCAGATTGCTAGGACTATTTCCGAAGATACCGGGAAGGTGCTGACAGAGGCTATCGTTGCGGATATAATGCCAACACTTGATGCGATCGACCATATTATCAGGCATGCTGAAAAGGTGCTTAGCCGCCAAAAAGCAAAAACGCCTTTCTTATTGATTGGCAAAAAATCGTACATTGAGTACATGCCAAGAGGGATAGTACTGGTGATTTCACCATGGAATTATCCGCTCCAGCTGGCAATGGTACCAATGGTAAGCGCTTTGGCCGGCGGCAATACAGTGATTTTAAAGCCGTCAGAGGTCACTCCACTCGTAGGGAAATGCATTGAAGATCTATTTAATCGCTCAGGGTTTCCTGAAGGAACTGTCCAGGTGGCGCATGGCGGTAAAGAAGTAGGTGCAGCTTTTACCGAGGGAAAACCAGATTATATATTTTTCACTGGTTCGGTCCGTACTGGCAAAATCATTCAGCAGCAGGCAGCAAGGGATTTAATCCCGACCACACTGGAGCTAGGCGGAAAGGATCCGATGATTGTATTCAAGGATGCTAATCTTGAAAGAGCCGCAAAGGCTGCTGCCTGGGGAGCTTTTACAAACAGTGGGCAGGTCTGCATGAGTGCAGAGCGCCTCTATGTGGAACGATCTATTTCCGAAGAATTTCTTGAGTTGCTAAAATCAGAAGTCAGGAATTTGACGCAGGGTACTGATGAAAATGCAGATGTAGGTTCCATGACTTTCCCAGCGCAGAAGGATATCGTGAAGGGACAGCTGGAAGAAGCATTGGCAAGAGGAGCAAAGCTTGAAACTGGCCTCGAGCCTGTAAATTGGCAGGAAGGGATGTTCATTCCCTTGACTGTCGTAACACATGTTGAGCAAGATATGAAAATTATCCAGGAAGAATCGTTTGGTCCATTACTGCCTGTCGTTCTATTCGACACTGAAGAGGAGGCTGTCACTCTAGCCAATGGAACGGTTTTTGGTTTAAATGCAAGTGTTTGGACCAAAGATAAAGAAAAGGCGAGAAGAGTGGCATCCAAGCTGGTTTCCGGAGCAGTCGTCATCAATGATGTCATCATAACTGTTGCTAACCATGGTTTGCCATTTGGCGGAACAAAGGAAAGCGGTATTGGCCGGTATCATGCTGAAGGGGGGCTGCGGATATTTTGTCATGAAAAAGCGATTATGGAAGACCTCGGCTTAATGAATACCGAAATACAATGGTACCCATATAAAGGGAAATATCCTCTATTTCTTAACTTATTCAAAAACTATTTCGGAGAAAAAAGAAATTGGCTGTCATTTGCCAGGGACTATTTAGCCTTACTTAAAAGTAAATAACTTTACTGCCGTTCCTTTTGATAAAGGAATGGCTTTTTTTATGTATTAGTTAAATATATTTAACATTTTTTTGGAAAAATGATAATTGATGGCCTTATTTGGACACTCTAAAACCATCAGGAGAGTGTGCTGAACTTTATGAAATAAGGTGTATTGCAAATTGCTGTTTTACAGCTGAGCATATGATTGTTCAGTAGTTCGTTCATACCTTGGATTCAATCAGGGAGGAATATATGCAAAAACAAAAAGGTGCGAAAAGAGCTTAATAAAACGATTAAAGGATGAATCTAGAGTGGCCAATAAAAAGAAATTAACCAAACTAGAAGCGGTGATGTGGAGCATAGCACTCCCAGGTTTCGCACAACTCCTTACCGGCAACTTAATTAAGGGAGTATTATTTGTCGTGCTTGAGTTCCTGGTTAATGTATATAGTAATTTCAATAAAGGAATAATGCTCAGCTTTCTGGGTGAGACGGAAAGGGCCTTACAGGTAATCGATGTTCAATGGCTGATGTTCTACCCTTGTTTATATATGTTTGCAATGTGGGATGCATACCGCAGTGTAATGCCTGAAGATGAGAAGCTGACTTTTTTGCCTTTCGTTTTCTCAGCCTACTTCGTTACCGTAGGACTGATGGTTTCTCCAAAGGTAAAACTTTTGGGAGTATTTCCAGGACCGGTTTTTCTGCCAATGCTCTTTGTGATTCCAGGTGTGATTTCTGGATTTTTAATCAGAAAGGTATTAATGAAATTCTATGCCAGCTGATCTTTGTATCATGTTTTTAAGAAGCCGCATATAATATTAAAAAGTCGTACTAATCACTAATTTAGTGCAAAATACGACTAATTCCAAATTGAATAGTATCTTCCAAAGGGGAGTAGCTGTTAGGGAAACCTAAAGCAAAGTCGTCATTTCATGGGATTATTCCATCGGCTTTGTTGGCATGTACATATGCTTAGCAAGACCTTTGCCGCCTGGCAGAGGTCTTTTTGTGATTTAAAATCCAAAAATTGTGCCTTTATCAGCGGGGTGTATTGTAAATAATAAGAGCCGGAGGGTGACAAAAATGGATTTAGCGATGCTGCTTGAATATGGTTGGGTATTGATTGTTCTTGTTGGACTGGAAGGAATTCTCGCCGCAGATAATGCCGTTGTCATGGCGGTAATGGTAAAACACCTCCCAAACGATCAGCAAAAAAAAGCCTTGTTTTATGGCTTATTTGGTGCATTTATATTTCGATTCGCGACATTGTTTATGATTTCCTTGCTGGCCGATGTATGGCAGGTGCAGGCACTTGGCGCGCTATACCTTCTATTCATTTCCAGCAACCATTTAATCAGGAATTATTCAGGCAAAAACGAGAAGGAAAAACAGTTTAAGACTTCTGGTTCCTCTTTTTGGATGACGGTGCTAAAAGTCGAGCTTGCAGACATCGCCTTTGCGATCGATTCGATGCTTGCGGCTGTTGCTCTTGCTGTTACGCTGACACCTAGTGGCTGGTTTAGGATGGGCGGGATTGATGGTGGACAATTTATTGTCATGTTCCTGGGAGGCATAATTGGACTTGTTATTATGAGATTTGCGGCCAACTGGTTTGTTAAGCTATTAAAAGAACGGCCAACGCTTGAAACTGCTGCCTTTTTGATTGTCGGCTGGGTTGGCGTAAAGCTCGCAGTCTTTACTCTTGCCCATCCTGAAATCGGAGTCCTTGATCGCCATTTTCCGGAATCGTTCATATGGAAGTTTATATTTTGGATTGTTTTGATTTTGATTGCTGTAGTCGGGTATATTTTTTCCACCCGAAAGCTCCAGGTGCAGCATGACTCATAAAATTTTTTTATGCGAAAGCAGTCGTAAACCCAACATTTATCAACGAAAAAGAAAGACTTCAGTCACAAATTGACTGAAGTTTTTCTTTTTTTTTTCAAAAACCCCCATAAACACCCCCAGTGCAAACGTAACCATTTAGTGAATTAAAGCGGCCGCTCCCAAAAAATTATGAGGTGAACAGAGAATGAAGAAACTTTCCAACCAAGAGATGAAGAAAATTGCAAAAAGTACATTGGCTCTAGTGCTTGCCGGTACGTTTACATTTGCACCGATTGCTATGGCAGAAGAAAATACATCTGAGTACGAAACAGTAGATTTACAAACTGTTAGCCCCGAGGATATTGAAGATGCAAAAACTCAAGTTGATGAGCTTGCAGAAACGAATCCATCTTTAATTCCTGGAGATTTCTTCTATTTTGCAAAAATAGCATTGGAAAAAATCAGGCTTGCTTTTACTTTTGATAAGGCTGATGAAGCAGAATTGCTTGCTACATACGCAGCAGAACGCTTAGCTGAAGCTAGCGAACTGTTTGCAGCTGGAAAAGAAGACGAAGCACTTGAGGTAATCGAGACTGCTGTTGAATACATGGAAAATTCACAGGTCATCGTTGATAAAGAAAATTCAAACGATGAAACTGAAAAAGAAGAAGATACAAAAATCGAAGAAGGAACAGGTTCAGATGAAGTGACTGATTCTGAAGATGAAACTGATTCTGAAGCAGATGTAGAAGATGAAAATAATGAAGAAGCACCTGCAGACGATGTAGTTGCCGAAGATCCAAGCGATGATGCAGATGCAGAAACTGAAGAAGAAGCAGAAGACGTCGCAGCTGAAAATCCATATGAAGAAATTGAAGGCATCCTAAAACAAAATATTATCGCTTTGAAAGCAGCAATGGAGCATGTTGGAAATGACAAAGCAAGAGCTGCCCTTCAAAAGAATATCGACAAAACTTACGCGAAAATGGCTAAGAAGCTTGCTAAGTTAGAAGAAAAGTATGCTGAAAAGCCTGAAGAAGAAGAAAAGGAAACAACTGAACCAGTAGTAGTTGAGCCAGTTGTAACTGATCTTGAGCCAGCAGATCAAGTTGAAGAGCCGGCAGAAGCACCAGCCGAAGAACCTGCAGATGAAACTATGCCTGCAGATGATGATACTACAGTTGTTCCTGCTGTTGCTCCAGCAAAGCCCGTAAAGGAACAGGCAAAACAGCAGAAAAAAGCTGAAAAAGCTGCTGAGAAGCAAGAGCGCAAGGCTGTTCATCAAGAACGCAAAGCTGCAAAGCAAGAAGAAAAACATCAAGCAAAGCAAGAACGCTCTTATAAAAAGGAAGAACATAAGCAGCAAAAAGGTCATGAAGGCAAGGGCAAAGCTCATCAGAATGGCGAAAGCAAAGGTAATGGAAAACACTAAAACCAATTGAACAATAGACTCGAAAAGATAGCCATTTCAGGCTATCTTTTCACTGCCTAACCACAATAGAGAATTGACATGATATGATATAATGTGGTGAGAAAAGAGGTGAGGCTATTGCTAAGTTTATTGTTCATGGCAAAGAAACGGCGCAGACCACTGGAAGAGACAGTGGAAAAAATTCATCAGGGGGATGCAGCTTTAAGGGATGAATTGATTGATTCTTATAAGCCTTTTATTGCAAAGACCGTTTCAGCTGTCTGCAAGAGATACATACATGAATCAGACGATGAATTTAGCATTGGCCTCATCGCCTTTAATGAGGCAATCCAAAAATATTCATCTGAAAAAGGTAATTCATTATTAAGTTTTGCCGAAGTAATGATCAAGCGGAGAGTGATTGATTATATCCGCCAGCAGAGCAGAAACCAGAGCTTAAGTTTTAATATATCAAATGATCCTTCTGAGGAAGAGCAGCAGCGCTCAACAATTGAAGATGAGCTTTCTCTTGATGACTTCAGGAAAAAAACAGAACAAGAACTGAGGCGGGAGGAAATCATCCAATTCCAGAGTATACTAAAGGAATTTGATCTTTCTTTTCAGGACCTGCTCGATCAATCGCCCAAGCATGCGGATGCGCGGAAAAATGCAATGCTCGTTGCTCAAGCGATGGTAGAAAACGAGGAATTGAAAAATTTGCTTCTGGATAAAAAGCGCTTGCCAATCAAGCATTTAGAAGAGATGGTTGATGTCAGCCGAAAAACTATAGAGAGAAACAGAAAATATATCATTGCCATCGCACTGATTTTAATTGGGGATTATATTTATTTAAAGGATTATATTAAAGGGGTGTTAGAGACATGAGAAAAGGGGTTATCCTTGAAATCAATGATCTTTACCTAACATTGTTGACCCCCGAAGGTGAGTTTTTACAAGCCCGAAAGATTCAACAAGATTATCAGGTAGGAGAAGAAATTCATTTTTTTCCAGAAATGTCCACAAATAAAAGAAAGAAATTCAATCTTTCATTCATAAATAGTTTTAAAGCAAGAACAATTGCGCTTACTGCAGCATTAATGATGGTTATGAGCGCATTCCTTCCGGTATATCAAAGCGGGCAGGTATACGCGTATATGTCCATTGATGTTAATCCAAGTATCGAATTAGCTGTAAGTGATGAACTAAAAGTGTTGCGATTAACAGGTTACAATCCCGAAGGTAAGGAAATCATTGAGGAACTTGATGGCTGGAAAAAGAAAGATGCTGCCATGGTAGCTGAAATGATTCTTGATAAAATCGAAGACAAAGGATTTTTCAAGCAGGAGCATGACATTGTGATTGCCACTGTCCATAACGGTAAGGTTAATAAGGCCGTTGACCGGAAATTGGATGAGAAAATATCTGAAATAAAAAAGGCCACACAAGTAGAAAATCATGAGCTTA
This sequence comes from Bacillus sp. JJ1609, assembly GCF_036967045.1. Classification (NCBI taxonomy): domain Bacteria; kingdom Bacillati; phylum Bacillota; class Bacilli; order Caryophanales; family Bacillaceae; genus Bacillus; species Bacillus sp. JJ1609. Next base: position 91,894 of record NZ_JBALSS010000027.1, read on the forward strand.
AGGTTATGCAGGGCACAAGTGAAGATCGTAAGAATGCCAAAAAGCAAGGGCTGACAACTGGAGTTTACAAAGAAAAGCAGATTGAAAAAGCTAAACCAGTTTCTATGCCTGCTAAACAGCAGCAAAAGGATAAACCAGAAGCTGCTCAGAAAAAGCCTGTTACACCATTGAAACCGCAGCCGAAACCTGAACAAAAAGAAACAGTGCTTCCAAAAAAACAGGAGGCACCTGGACAAATAAAGAAGACGCCTGAGCCGTCAAAGACTAATCCTGGAAAGTCAAATGATATAAATAAAGGCCAGGATAAGAAGGATCATCGAAAAAGTAATAATGAAAATACAAACAAAAGCCAGGGCGATATTCATAATCGTGACATAGGCCAAAAGTATGGCAACGGCAACCGAGTGGACAATGGAAGAAAAGATACAAGAAAAAAAAACAGCAATAATAAACAAAAGCATAATGAGAAATCTCACGGCCAATCAGGCCGTCATAATGATCATAACAATAAAAAATAAAAATTTTAAAAGTCCGGAATTCACTTCCGGACTTTTTTCCATGTTTTATATTCAATTGTTATTGTTGGTTTTGACCTGAAAGCTGTGCTTGTGCCTGTTGTACCAGTCGCTTAGTGATTTCCCCGCCTACTGATCCGTTAGCTCTTGATACAGTATCAGAACCAAGGTTCACGCCGAATTCCTGAGCGATTTCATATTTAACCTGGTCCATGAATTGTTCTACTCCTGGAACCAGCAATTTATTTGAACTTCTTGCCATGGTTGTCAACTCCTTATGAGGTTTACAGAGAGAACTCTGTAGGTATAGTTTTATCAAATGTGCCAGGTTCATGAATGGTAATGTTTTTTAGTATTGGATATTGTTTCGCATGAATCGTAATTTTTTAGGTGCACACGATATTATAAAAGGAAACTGCAGGAAAATACTTTATTATTGAGTTGATATTCTTTATCATAGGAATGGACATGAATTAGGCTTGAAAGGAATCAACTATGTGGAATAAATTTAGAAAGAAACTGGATAAACTAACACCTGCTCAGATCATCGTCACATATTATCTTTTAGCTGTTGTCGTTGCAATGAGCTTGCTAAGTCTTCCAATTGCCATTCAGCCAGGCGCGAGATGGTCATTTTTAGATGCCATGTTTACAGCTGCAAGTGCTGTGAGTGTGACGGGATTGTCGACTATAAGTGTACGTGATACTTTTACTGTTCCAGGTATATTTATACTGATGTTTGTCCTTCAATTTGGCGGTATAGGGGTAATGGCCCTGGGTACATTTTTCTGGTTGATCATCAGGAAGAAAATCGGCCTTAGAGAACGAAGGCTGATCATGACCGATCAAAACCAGACAACTATGTCAGGACTAGTAAAACTGCTTAAGGAAATTCTCGTCATTATAGTCTTAATTGAATTGATAGGCGCTATTATACTTGGTTTTTATTTTCTAAAATTCTTTCCTTCATGGGAGGAAGCGTTCTTGCACGGTTTGTTTGCATCAATAAGTGCGACTACTAATGCTGGTTTTGATATAACAGGTGCATCCCTTATCCCTTTTGCGAATGATTATTTTGTGCAAATTATTAATATAATATTACTGACACTTGGAGCAATTGGTTTTCCAGTGCTTATTGAAGTAAAAGGATTTTTATTCAGAAAAAATAAGAAGAAACCGTATCCTTTTTCCCTTTTTACTAAAATAACTACCATTACATTTTTGTGGCTTCTGGTATTTGGGACAGCTGCTATTTTTATTCTGGAATATAATCATTTTTTTGCTGATAAAACATGGCATGAAGCATTATTTTATTCTTTGTTCCAGTCATCCTCCACCAGGAATGGCGGGTTAGCAACAATGAATGTCAGTGATTTCTCGGATCCAACATTGCTGATATTGAGTGTCTTGATGTTCATTGGTGCTTCCCCCAGCTCGGTTGGAGGAGGAATACGGACAACAACCTTTGCCCTTAATCTATTGTTTCTTTACCATTTCGCCCGTGGGAAGAGATCAGTGAAAATCTTCAATAGAGAACTGCATCAGGATGATATCATTAAGTCGCTTGTCGTCACCCTCATGGCAATAATTATTTGTTTTATTTCGGTCATTATTTTAATGGCAACTGAGAATCAGCCGATGTTGGCAATCATCTTTGAAGTATCCTCAGCATTTGGTACGACAGGATTGTCTATGGGTATCACTCCTGAACTTTCCTCAGTCGGTAAGGCGGTTATCATAAGCTTGATGTTCATTGGCCGGGTAGGGGTCATTTCATTTTTGCTGCTGATTGCTAAAAAGACGGAAAAAGAAAGTATTCATTATCCAAAAGAACGTATTATTATCGGGTAAATATCAAATCCGGGGGAATCCCCGGATTTTTTTGTTGAAAAATTTAAGCTAAAACGCTACATTGCGTCAGTCCTGTCCCTTACTGACATCAATGGAAGGATGCATGAAAGGGTAAGCCTGAGGCTTTCGCTTTTCTTCAAGTAGCTCTCTGTTTTCAGCCGAATTCCAGCCGATGTCATTTGTAGGGTGTACCCATTCGTCACCTGCCATAACTGAAGGATCAGTCTCCTCACTCCAATTTTCCAAAGGGGAATTTTGGGAGGCATACTGACTGTCCCCAATAATGACGCCATGTTCATTTATGAAAGGGGCCTGCATTTGAATCCCTGTATCCTTGAAGCTTGGAGCATTCACCTGATGAGGCAGAGTTTCTTCAATATCCAAAGGTTTAAGGTTTGGATTATCTTTTGCCATAGTAGCTCCTCCTTTTTAGTTTATTTTTTGGATTAAGGGAGGATTTTATTAGGAGTCTTCCTTTGTAAAATTAGGCAATCTAATTCGTACATAGCTCTTAGGCAATTGAAAAAAATAGTACTATGGAGGTGGATAATATGGCTAAACGGAAAGCAGAAAGAAATGCTTTAGAAAAATATACAAACACACCTAAGAAAAATATCCAGGAAACAGAATTCAGCGCTGAATTTTCAGCTGGTGAGGATGCTGGGAAATTTGCTAACAGGAATTCCAAGCAAGGCAGGAAGGGAAGAGCTTAAATGAAAAAGCATGAAGAAAGGCACCAAAAGCCGTATAATGTTGAGTTTGGCATGGAATTTGGAGATATAAATGCCAGTAAGCTTTATGAACTGCCGTTTGCGGGAAGAAAAGGTAATCCAAAGTCTAAAAAAGATAAATAGGGATCCCTCTGAGAATATAAAAAGCCGGCGATTAAGCCGGCTTTAGACTGTAGAAAAACTCGATTAAAGCGAGCTTGTCTACAGTTTTTTTAATTTGTGTGGAAAGTATAACAGGTCTGTTG